>WLNU01000002.1 GCA_009699645.1 Actinomycetota bacterium
AGTTAGTTTAGAAACCGTCGTTGATTCGATTGTGCATAAGAAATATGTAATCGATCCGCGTATGACTTTGAAGTATTCAGTTGTTCGCAAGGGTGTCGAAGTTGCACATGGATGGGCACTTAACGAAGTAACAGTTGAACGAGAAAAGGCGACAATGGTCGAAATATTCTTAGAGATTGATGAGCGCCCGATCTCTCGTTGGGGTTGCGATGGACTTATCTGTTCTACGCCAACGGGTTCAACGGCTTACGCTTTCTCTGCCGGGGGCCCTGTTGTATGGCCAGAAGTTGATGCCTTAGTCGTTTTACCAATTTCGGCGCATGCACTCTTCTCACGGCCGCTAGTAATCTCAACCCAGTCTCAGATAGTGGTTCGAATCGAATCAATGCACGCTTTGTTATCGGCCGATTCACTTCGTAATTTCGAACTCATCGAGGGCGATCGGGTGCATATCACTAAGGATTCTGGCATTGTCCGTCTTGCCCATTTAAGTAAAACTCTTTTTAGCGATCGATTGGTAGCAAAGTTCAAACTCCCAATCCAGGGCTGGCGCGGTGAGTGAGCGTACATTTCTCGATGAGATAACGATTCGATCTATCGGTGTTATTGATCAGGCCACGCTAGAGATTTCAAAGGGACTAACCGTTCTTTCAGGTGAGACTGGAGCGGGAAAGACCATGATTTTAACTGCTCTCAATTTAATTTTGGGGGGCAAGAGCGATAGTGCCTTGGTTCGAAAGGGCAGCGAACGATTGATTGCCAGCGGCCGCTTTACTGTGCCATTATCTAGCATCAAAGTATTTGATGAGTGTGGCGTCATAGTCGAAGATGGCGAGTTAATCATTACTCGTTCAGTAACAAGTGATGGTAAGAGCAAGGCCACGAGTAACGGAGTATCTGTAACGGCAAGCACCTTGGCCGCAGTTAGCCAACTATTAGTTGAAGTACATGCACAAGCGGCAAATATACATATTAGTAAATCAACAAGGCAGCGAGAGTTATTAGATAGATATGCAGGAAGTGATTTCAACACAGCCATGGCCTCGTACTCGGATCTTCTAGCTCAATATCATGGATTAAAATCACGAATCACGGCGCTAAAAAAGAGCATCGACAAGCTTGATCAAGAGTTAGGGGAACTACGAGAGTTTGTATCGGCCTTAACAAAGCTTAAATTAGAATCTGGCGAATACATCCAAATCAACGCCGATATCGAGCGTTTATCCAATGTCGAAGAGCTTCGAATCGCTGGTGCAAAGGCCACTGGCGCAATCGAGGATGAAGAGAGTGGATCCCTTACCTCAATCGGTATCGCTCGAAGATCTCTGGAGATCGCGCGCTCAAAGGACACAGCTCTGGATGCTATCTACACACAGTTGAGCGAAGGTTTTTTTCTCATCGATGAAGCTCGTAGCGCTTTAGCTGGTTATATGCACTCGCTAGAGGCAGATCCAGCACGCCTTGATTACCTGAACACACGCAAGGCTGAGATTACATCTTTGATAAAGAGATACGGTGGTTCATCTGCGATAGATATTGAGGCAGATCTTCTAGTCGAACGCTTTGCATCTTCGGCAAACTCCATCGCTGATTTAGAGGGAGGCGATGATCGCCTCAAAGAGATGGAGTCAGAGCTTGTTGTAGTAAAGAAGGCACTGGTTGCATCTGCTAAAGAGCTCACACGTGTTCGTAGTCAAGCAGGTAAGAGATTGAGTGCAGAAGTTACTGCCGAGATTCAACAATTATCGATGCCGCATACAGAGTTTTCTGTCCACGTTGAGAGCGCCGATTACTCGGCGTTGAAAGAGTCAGATTTCACCGCACTTGGTTGCGATGATGTAGCGATGTTCATCTCATCGCATAAAGATGGACCGCTGGTAGCCCTTGCAAAAGGTGCAAGTGGGGGCGAGATGTCGCGCGTGATGTTGGCATTAGAGGTAGTGATTGCAGCCTCGCATCCTGTTGGCACGTATGTCTTTGATGAGGTTGATGCTGGGGTTGGCGGAAAGGCGGCGATCGAAGTTGGTCGAAGACTTCACGCGCTCTCACGCCATGCACAAGTAATCGTTGTTACCCATCTGCCACAGGTGGCGGCGTGGGCCGATTCGCATTTTGTAGTTACAAAGGACAGCAACGGATCGGTCAGTCAAAGCGATGTTCGAAAAGTTGAGGGCGAGGAACGAATCGAAGAGATTGCACGCATGTTGGCAGGTTTTGAGAACTCCATAAGTGCGCGCGAACACGCCGCAGAGCTACTCTCTCTGAAGGTGTAAGAGGGCTGCTATAAAAAGTGATAGGTTTGTCTTCCATGGGCCAGCAACATGTGACGAAACATCTCTTTGTAACAGGCGGAGTCGCCTCATCTCTTGGTAAAGGACTCACCGCCTCATCTCTTGGCAGATTACTAGTGGCCCGTGGAGTCCGGGTAACTATGCAAAAACTTGATCCGTATCTAAACGTTGATCCTGGCACTATGAATCCATTCCAACATGGTGAGGTCTTTGTTACCGATGATGGTGCTGAAACTGATTTAGATATTGGACATTACGAGCGCTTCTTAGATACCAATCTGCATGGCTCTGCCAACGTCACTACGGGCCAGGTCTACTCGCGCGTTATTGCACGTGAGCGTCGTGGTGAGTATTTAGGGGAGACCGTTCAGGTTATTCCGCACATTACAAATGAGATTAAAGAGCGTATCCGTGCGATGGCAACACCTGATATCGATCTCGTTATTACTGAAATCGGTGGCACTGTTGGTGATATTGAGTCACAACCATTTTTAGAGGCGGCCAGACAGATTCGACAAGAGGTAGGACGAGATAATGTCTTCTATCTTCACGTCTCATTAGTGCCGTATATCGGACCATCGGGTGAGTTAAAAACTAAACCAACCCAGCACTCGGTTGTTGCACTACGAAGCATCGGTATTGCACCCGATGCAATTGTTTTACGATCTGATCGTGAGATTCCATTATCGGTTAAGAAAAAGATCTCATTGATGTGCGATGTCGATTTAGCGGCCGTGGTAGCAGCTGTCGATGCACCATCAATCTACGACATTCCTAAAGTCCTGCATGCCGAGGGTTTGGATGCCTATGTCGTCCAACGCCTGGGCCTAAAGAGCCATGAGGTTGTATGGGGGGAATGGGATGATTTGCTCGAAAAAGTTCATCATCCTAAGCACCATGTTCGAGTTGGTTTGGTCGGAAAATATATTGATTTGCCAGATGCCTACCTCTCAGTCTCTGAGGCTTTACGGGCAGGTGGCTTTGCGAATGCGGCAAAGATTGAAATCGTTTGGATCGCAAGTGATGAGTGTGAAACGCCGCAAGGTGCTGCCAAGAATCTCGGGAATGTAGATGCAATATGCGTTCCTGGTGGATTTGGAATCCGCGGCATTGAGGGAAAGGTTGGGGCACTTACCTATGCACGTGAAAATAGGATTCCTACGTTAGGTCTGTGTTTAGGTCTCCAATGCATGGTTATAGAGGCGGCACGAAACTTAGCTGGTATTAAAGATGCAATTTCGGCGGAGTTTTCAGATACAGGTACTCCAGTTATTGCAACGATGGAGGATCAGAAAGATGTCGTTGCCGGTAAAGAGGATATGGGCGGCACAATGCGACTGGGTCTCTATACGGCCGATTTAACCGAAGGCTCATTGGTTGCAAAGGTTTATTCATCGCTACAGATATCAGAGCGCCACCGCCATCGATATGAGGTCAACAACACCTATCGTGATGCGATCTCATCGGCAGGCCTTGTATTTTCTGGCTTCTTTAAGGAGCGCAACTTAGTTGAGTTTGTAGAACTGCCTCAAGAGGTGCATCCTTACTACATAGGTACGCAAGCTCATCCAGAGCTTCGATCTCGTCCGACTCGCCCTCATCCACTCTTTGTTGGATTAATCGCAGCGGCAGTAGCAGCGAAAGGTTGATGCTCACATGATTGTTGGAGTTCCTAAAGAGATTAAGGTTCACGAATCGCGAGTTGCGATAACACCCGAGGGCGTGAGCGAGTTTGTCGCCGCAGGACATAGCGTAATAATCGAAGATGGTGCCGGAGTTGGTTCATCTTTGACCAATGAAGATTTCATTGCAGCTGGAGCAAAAATAGTTACAGATGCCGATGCAGTATGGAGCAGTGCCGAACTCATTCTTAAAGTCAAAGAGCCGATCGCGGTTGAGTATCCAAAGATGCGTCGCGAACAGACGATTTTTACCTATCTACATCTTGCTGCATCTAAGCCTTGCACCGATGCTCTCATTGCATCTGGAACAACAGCGATTGCATATGAGACCGTTGAAGTAAATGGTTCACTTCCCTTACTGGCTCCAATGAGCGAAGTTGCAGGACGTCTAGCAACTCAGGTTGGTGCAACAGCTTTGCAACGCCCCAATGGCGGAAGAGGCGTTTTACTTGGGGGAGTTCCAGGAGTTTCACCGGGCCGTGTTGTTGTTATTGGCGGGGGAGTTTCAGGCCTTAACGCAGCCGTCATTGCTATCGGAATGGGCGCTGATGTTACGGTGATTGATCGATCTATTAATCGTCTTGCCTACATCGACACTATTTATGGTGGGCGCATTAAGACTCTCGTTGCATCTGCCCATGCCATTGAGCGAGAAGTGCGTATGGCAGATCTAGTAATTGGAGCAGTACTAATCCATGGCGCTAAGGCCCCTCAATTAGTATCAAATGCGTTGGTCAAATCGATGAAGAACGGGTCAGTCCTAGTCGACATCGCAATTGATCAAGGTGGTTGCTTTGAAGATAGCCGCCCAACAACACATGCCGAACCTACATATATGGTGCACAACTCTGTTTTTTACTGTGTCGCAAACATGCCAGGTGCAGTGCCGGTCACTTCTACATATGCCCTCACTAACGCAACACTTCCCTATGCACTTTCCATTGCACACTATGGCTGGAAAGAGGCCTTTGCTAAGGATAAGAACCTTGCGAAGGGATTGAATGTCAATAACGGCAAGATCTATTACGCAGCTGTTGCTGAGGCGCATGGATATGAGCACGTTACATTTTGACTCACTCGCACAATCTTTTCTTAACTACTGTGCGATTGAACGAGGCTTATCGCTCAACACCGTTGCAGCATATCGTCGAGATCTAGCAAAATTCTCGGCATTTGTCTCTGATACGCCAGTTGAGAGTATTGATTCTAAAGTGGTCGCAGATTTTGAAATCAGCTTAAGAAAACTGCGACTCTCACCAACCTCTCTCAATAGAGTGCAATCCACATTGCGTATGTTTTTTAAGCATGTAATTGTTGAGAAGGGATTAGCAAATCCAACACTTGAGATAGTGAGTGGAAAATCTAATCGGCGATTACCCAAAGCTTTAGAGATAGACCAGGTTATCGCTTTGATAGATGCCGCCTATCATGAGGGCGAGCCAATAACACTGAGGGATCGCGCCTTACTAGAACTTCTCTATAGCAGTGGCGCACGAGTCAGCGAGTTGATTGGGATCAACATCGCAGATATAGCAACTGTTGATAGCGAAGATGGAGTGATTACAACTATAAAGCTGCGTGGTAAAGGAGCAAAGGAGCGAATCGTGCCTTTAGGTTCTTTTGCCACAAAAGCCATCGATGATTACGTTGTTCGGATACGTCCATCCCTTGCGGCAAAAAACTCATCAAAGGATGTAGCGCTATTTCTCAACACTAGGGGAGGACGTCTTACGCGACAGAGTGCATGGAATATCGTTCTAAAGGCCGCACAGGCCACAGGAATCAGTGAAAAGGTATCTCCCCATGTCTTTCGACACTCATATGCAACACATCTTTTAGATGGAGGAGCAGATATACGCGTTGTTCAAGAACTGCTTGGACACGCATCGGTTACGACTACCCAGATTTATACGTTAATTACGATAGATAAAGTCCGTGAGAGTTATGCAACTGCCCATCCACGAGCTTAAAAAAGTGATATTTTAAAGACCGCGTAATCGACGCGCTAAAATACTTTGATCACCCTTTGCTTCAAGGTCGGCGATGATGACGGCAATAGATTCGCGCACGATGCGTCCACGATCGGCAGCTAATCCTAAATCACCACGAAGTAACAAACGTGCTTGATCTAAATCAAATAACTCATCGGGAGATAAGTAGACAGTGATTTTTTCATCGTGGCGTTCGCGTCCCGATGGAGAGTGATCAACTGTTCTGACTCGGCGACGCGCAATCGAGCGCACACCCTTCTTAACCGATGGCGCTTTAGGTGTTGCAATCGATGGAGGCACAAGTGGTGCTATGGCATCTTGGGCCGCTGGTACTGAAGTAAGTGCGGGCGCAGTCGAGCGAAATAGTTCATCGGCACCTGGAAGATTGGCTCTGCGGGTCATTGGGCGCCTCCTCGGGCGATAAGTTCACGGGCTAAACGACGGTATGAGGCTGCGCCATCAGATGATGAGGCATAGGTTGTAATCGGTTCACCGACAACGGTGGTTTCAGGAAAACGAATAGTTTTTGCGATAATAGTTTCAAAGACATCGGCAGGGAACTGTTCGAGTATGCGCTCTAGTACCTGACGGTTGTGAGAGGTCTTCTTATCGTACATAGTTGCTAAAATGCCGATTAACTTTAGTTTTGGATTAAGAAAATTCTTTACCTTATCTAAATTGCCTTTTAACTCAATGAATCCATGCAGAGCAAAGTACTCACACTGCAACGGAACAATAACCTCATCGGCTGCAACGAGTGCGTTGATAGTTAACTGGCCCATAGTTGGCTGGCAGTCGATCAAAATAACATCGTAGTAATCACGAAGTGATGTAAGCGCACGTTTTAAATACTGCTGACCACCGATTTCAGCGCCCAAGGTCGTTTCCGCAGTTCCTAAATCGCGGTTAGCGGGAAGAAAATCTAATCCCGGAACAAGAGATTTTAAGATAATCGTTTCAACCGATGCAGTAGGTGTCATCAAGGCGTAGTAGACAGTCTGCTCAAGAGGCAGTGCGTGGGCGTTAACGCCAAGGCCAAGAGATAAGCCACCCTGTGGGTCGAAGTCAACCAGAAGTACACGACGGCCAAACTCTGCAAGGGATGCGCCTAAGTTGATCGTCGTAGTCGTCTTACCTACGCCGCCCTTTTGATTAAATATCGCAACGACTTTGGCGTTGCCGTGATCGGTAATTGCTGCCGGGACGGGAAAGCTTTGAGCCTTCTTGCCAAGGAGTGTGGAAGTAGTGGATATCTCTTCCCGAATTGTCGATTTAGCGCTCAAACGTCAAACCTCTTTCTAGATATGCGTGGGAGCCTACGCGTTACACAGATTGCAGGCAACTGTGAAGTAGGGTGCGCTCATGGATTTATCGATGGAGGAGTCTAGGGATGTTAACGCCGCTAGTAGCGGCGCCTTCTCAGTCCACCTCGAAAACTTCGATGGCCCCTTTGATCTTCTGCTGCAACTCATATCACGCCACAAGATGGATATCACTGAGATATCTCTGAGTCTTGTCACCGATGAGTTCATCTCATTTATACGCTCCCTCGAACAGAGCGGGCAGGGATGGCGTCTGGATCAAGCTACCGAGTTCTTAGTGGTGGCGGCTACGCTCTTGGATTTGAAAGCGGCGCGCCTTCTTCCGAGTGGTGAGGTCGATGATGAGGAGGATCTAGCCCTTCTTGAGGCCAGAGATATCCTTTTTGCCCGTCTTTTACAGTATCGCGCCTTCAAGGAGATCGCCGCGACCTTTGCCGATCGGATAGCACTATCTGATAAATCCTTTGCCCGTGTGGTCGCCTTAGAGGCAGCTCTGAGCGCCCTACTTCCCGAGGTCCTGATAGGTGTGGGACCAGCGCGATTTGCAGCAATCGCTGAGCGTGTTTTGACCCCCAAAAGCTCTCCGGTGGTCAGTGTTGAGCATCTGCATCTACCCCTTGTAAGCGTTATGGAGGAGTCTAAGCGCGTTGTAGAGGCTCTACGTAGGTCAACCTCCCTCTCTTTTAGAAACCTCATAGCCGATGCCGATACGACCCTAGTAATCGTTGCTCGTTTTCTAGCTCTGCTCGATCTCTACCGCCAAGGTGTTCTACGCTTTAATCAGGTGATTGCCCTGGGGGAGCTTCAAATTTCATGGACGGGCTCACTCGATGGCGAGGTTGAGGTCAGTGATGAGTTCGATATTCCAGTAATCCTTGAAGATCAGATAGAGGAAAGTAGCGATAATGTCTAATGTAGAGGTTGAACGTTCAATTGAGGCGATTTTAATGGTCGTTGATGAGCCGGTTACGGAGATAACCCTGGCCCAGGTTTTGGAGCGTACCGTCGATGAGATCGATGCCGCCCTGGCTAGATTAGCCAGTAGTTATGAGGATCGAGGCTTCGCCCTCAAGAAGATCGCTGGGGGATGGCGCTTCTATAGCCACCCCGATCTCTCTAGCGTTGTGGAGAAGTTTGTTCTCGATGGTCAGCAGTCGCGCCTTACCCAGGCCGCCCTTGAAACACTCTCAGTAGTGGCCTACCGCCAACCCGTTTCCCGGGCACGGGTCTCTGCTATCCGCGGGGTGAACGTAGAGGCGGTTATGAAGACGCTTATTACCCGTGGCCTGGTTGAGGAGTCGGGCCTTGAGCACGAGACCGGAGCGATTTTGTATATGACAACGAGCTACTTTTTAGAGAGGTTAGGGCTGAACTCACTTGAGGATCTACCAGCTCTAGCCCCGTATCTACCCAATCTCGATGGCCTGGATGATATTTTGGATTCGCTTACCGAGTAAGGCTTCGGCTAGACTCTCCTTGACAGTCGGGAGACAGCCATGGGCGATATGCGCCTTAATAAGATCATCGCAGATGCTGGCATCACAAGTCGTCGCGGTGCAGATGAACTCATAGCCTCCGGCCGTGTCACGGTCGATGGTCTCGCGATTCGTGAGATGGGCGCCAAATTCGACCCAGATAAGACTCAAGTGGCAGTTGATGGTGAGACAATAAAGCGTTTTTTGACTAAGAGTTATCTTGCACTTCATAAACCTAAGGGTGTTTTGTCTACCATGTACGACCCTGATGGCCGTCCCTCACTGAGTGATTTTATCGACCTGCGCAGGGAGAGATTATTCCATGTCGGCCGCTTAGATAAGGACTCAGAGGGCCTCATTCTTCTGACAAATGATGGCGATTTAACTTTTAGAGCTACGCACCCATCTTTTGGTCTGGAGAAGACATACATTATTGAATACGATGGAAAACTCCCATCCGGAGTTGATAAAGCTCTTCTCAAGGGCGTTGAGCTCGAAGATGGTATGGGTAGAGTTTTAAGTTTTAAGGAGCTTTCATCTACCTGGATTGAGGTCACGATCCACGAGGGCAGGTATCACATAATCCGTCGTTTGATGGAGGCCGTTGAGGTCGATGTTCTGCGATTGATACGTACGAAGTTCGGACCTATCTCTCTGGGAGATACGCCTGAAGGGCGCTGGCGAGATCTCAATAGCGGGGAATTAACAAATCTACGTAACGTTTTAGGGATTTAACGGCTTTACGGTAAATCGATATTTCATCTTATATCTATATAACGGTTTATCGATATTAAAATTGATAAAGTATATTTATCGATAATCATTACGCACAGAAGCCCTATTAACTACCGATAAGTCGATAATTTAATTGTTGGTGGTTCGAAAGGGATTTAAGTAAGGGGTCAAATGAAAAGTAGTAAAAAGGTTTAATCGATATATAAACAAAACTCTTAGCAGAGTTTCAATTGCCCACGAAAAATGGGTAGGAAAGGTACCCTTATCCCATGGTTATTAGAGCTATACGCGGAGCGATACAGGTGCGCTCAAATACGCCAGAGGCTATCGGCGAAGGCGTCAAAGAGCTCATGAGTGCGATTATGAGCTCTAACTCTTTAACGCCCGATCAGGTTATCTCCGTTTTCTTTACATCTACCCCAGATCTAACGGCCGCTTTCCCAGCAGCTGCCTGTCGTGAGATCGGCTTTGAAGCAGTGCCACTGATTGGGGCTGTAGAGGTAGATGTTCCAGGAGCCCTCGATAAGGTGATTCGCGTGATGGTGCACTGCCAAAACAGCGCAGTTGAGGCCTCACATATCTATCTCCATGGCGCTCAATCCCTGCGCCGGGATATCGCTCAATAATGCTCACCCAGGTACGCATCGTTGGATCAGGGCTCATAGGAACATCGATCGCCCTAGGCCTATGCGCTCATGGCATTCGTTGTCAGATGGTCGATAGTGATCCGGCGGCAGAGCGCTTAGCCAATGATCTGACTGGTCGAGAGAAAACCCCTTCTCCTGAGTTGGTAATATTTGCTCTGCCTTCACATGCCATACCCCAGGTCATAGAGTCCGAGTTTGCATTAAACCCAAACTCGACGTTTATGGATGTTGGTAGTGTAAAAAGTGAACCTTTACTCTATGTTAAAGCATCATCACTCTCATTAGAGCGCTTCGTTCCTACTCATCCCATGGCAGGTCGTGAGATAGGGGGAGCCGCGGCCGCTAGGGGCGATCTCTTTGCGACGCGAAGTTGGGTGATTACTCCCGATGCCACCTGCTCGAAGGAGAGCATCGCCCTTGTTACCGAGCTTATTGAACTACTTGGAGCAAGCGTGATTGAACTACCAGCCGATGAACATGATCGCGCTGTGGCAGCTATCTCTCATCTTCCTCAGATAACGGCCAGCCTCTTAGCTCAGAGCCTGAACTCAACTCCCAGCAACTGGTTAGAACTTGCAGGAGCTGGGGTTCGCGATACGACCAGGATTGCCGCCTCTGACCCGGCGCTCTGGAGTGAGATTATTTACTCCAATAGGACCGAAATCGCCCCGCTTGCAAAGAAAATGCATGAGGCCTTAGGTGAGCTCATAGCAAAGCTTGATGACAAAGCGGCCATTGCGCAGTTCATTGATCGCGGAGGCGTAGGTAGAGCGCGTATTCCGGGTAAACATGGAGGCAAAGCTCGCGCCTACGCCTATCTTCCAATTGTAATCGATGACAAACCTGGCCAGCTAGCTGCAATCTTTAATGAGTGTAAATCTATCTCTGTGAACGTTGAAGATTTAACTATCGAGCACTCACCAGGTCAGTTAAGCGCACTCATAACGTTGGCGCTCTCATCAGCGGATGCGCAGTTATTGTCGGATCATTTATCTGCGATCGGATGGAATGTTCATCCGATTCTTAATTAGAAGTAGGCTCATCACATGGGCATAGTCGTAGCAATAGATGGCCCCAGTGGTGCAGGTAAATCAAGCACATCGCGAGCAATCGCGATTCGCGCAGGTTGGAATTATTTAGATACTGGAGCTTTGTATCGAGCAGTAACGTGGATTGCACTAGAAAGTAAGTCAGAAACTGCGCAAGAAATTATCTCTGCTATGAAATCCATGCCTATCCGTTTTGTCTCTGATCCTCATGATCCTAATATTTTTGCAGGAGATACTCAGATTTCGCATGCAATACGTGGCGCATCAGTAACTGAGAATGTCAGTCGCATCAGTGCCATGCCCGCAATTCGACATGAACTCCTGAGCATTCAACGTTTGATTATTGATCGCGCCGAAAAAGGTATCGTGGTCGAGGGCCGGGATATTTCCACAGTTGTAGCACCAGATGCTGCTTTAAAGATTTATTTGACAGCTGACTTAGATGCGCGCGCAGTGCGTCGTGAGAATGAAACTGAAGATAAAACTATCGATGTCCGTGCATCTTTGGATACGCGCGATGCTATTGATTCCTCACGCGAAGTTTCTCCACTTGCAATGGCTATCGATGCCGTAGAAGTGGACTCAACATATTTAGATTTAGATGAAACTATTGAACGAATCTGGGAACTGCTGCGCGAGCGTTCACTCCTTGGCCTACCTATTGTTGCAATACTGGGTCGCCCAAATGTTGGTAAATCAACGTTAATTAACCGCTTTATCGGTAGGCGAGAGGCGATTGTTGAAGATACTCCTGGTGTAACTCGTGATCGCGTGCAGTACGAATGCGAATGGGGCGGTCGTCGCTTTATAGTTATGGATACAGGCGGGTGGGAAGCAAAGCCCGATGGAATTTCAATTCAAGTAAGTGCTGGAGCAGAAATAGCAATGGAAGAAGCCGATGTTTTAGCCTTCGTTGTTGATGCCCAAGTAGGTGCCTTAGATGAGGATGACATTCTCGTTCAACGACTGCGCAAGGCAAAGAAGCCACTAATACTTATTGGAAATAAAGTTGATGGTGAGCGCGAAGAGTCTGAAGCTCATGGATTATGGAGTCTTGGACTTGGCGAACCATATTTCGTTTCAGCTTTACACGGCCGTGGAAGTGGTGATCTACTCGATCACATAGTTACAGAGCTTCCTGAAATTGGAGGAGCCCAAACTCAAGATGGCTATCGCAAGATTGCTTTAGTCGGTCGTCCAAATGTAGGTAAGTCTTCTCTGCTCAATGCCCTAGCTGGAGAGAATCGTTCAATCGTTGATGATGTTGCGGGTACCACTCGAGATCCAGTTGATGAGTTAATTGAATTTGCAGGGTCGACCTGGCGATTTATCGACACTGCAGGATTAAAGAAACGTGCTAATCAAGCATCAGGTACTGATTACTACGCATCCCTGCGTACTCAAAGTGCATTAGAGCGCTGTGAAGTAGCTGTCGTAGTTTTAGATGCATCTGAGCCAATCACTGAACAAGATCTACGTGTCATCACCATGGTGGAAGAGGCAGGAAAAGCAATGGTCATTGTGATGAACAAATGGGATTTAGTTGATGAAGATCGACGTGATCAACTGGATCGCGAAATAGATAGACACTTAGATCAAGTTGAATGGGCACAGCGCGTCAATGTTGCGGCAAAGACAGGTTGGCACCGGGATCGTTTAGCTCCAGCGATTCGCACCGCCTTGGATAGCTGGGAGCGACGTGTCCCAACTGCCAAACTCAACTCATTCCTCGGAGCGCTGATCGGTGCGACCCCACCACCGGTACGTGGCGGCAAGCAGCCCAAGATCTATTACGCCACCCAGGCAGGAATCGCCCCTCCCAAGTTTGTGGTCTTTTCAAGTGGTTGGATCGAAGCCTCCTACCGTCGCTTTATTGAGCGGCGTCTGCGCGAAGAGTTTGGCTTTCCTGGAACGCCTGTTCAAGTCGCAATCCGAGTAAAAGAGCGCGACTAAAATATGAATAGCTCCATGCTTACCATCCCTAATGCTCTTACTTTTTTACGTTTCTGCGGAATTCCACTATTTATATACCTCACCTTGATACTTCACGCCGATGCATGGGCGATCGCTGTTCTTGCAGTGGGGGGAGCTACCGATTACTTCGATGGAAAGTTGGCACGGGCCTGGGGCCAGACTTCACGCTTTGGTGAGATTGCAGATCCAGCGATCGATCGCCTCTATATTCTGGCGATCTTGATCGTATTTCTCATACGTCATGTTGTTCCTATCTGGCTAATCGCTGCGATAATTCTTCGAGATCTTGTACTGGCTCTACTGACTATCGAGCTCAAACGTCGCGGCCATGGGACGCTAAAGGTGACCTACTTGGGCAAAGCTGCAACCTTTAATTTGATGTATGCCTTTCCATTTCTACTTCTTGCATCAATGGATAGCGCCCTTGGCTCCATCGCATTTGTGCTGGGGTGGAGTTTTGCAATCTGGGGCGTTGCCCTCTACATTTCTACAGGTCTTAGTTATTCACGCGAAGCTATTTCACAGATAAGAGGCGGACATGTCATCAACTCCTGAGAATCTGCAGTACACAAAAGAGCATGAATGGGTATTGGCAGATGCCAGTACCTACATGATGGGTATAACTGATTATGCTCAGTCGGCCCTTGGTGACATCGTCTATGTACAGCTGCCAAAGATCGGGGAAAGTGTTACCGCCGGAACAGTCTGCGGTGAGGTTGAATCAACAAAATCGGTTTCTGAGATTTTTGCACCGGTCACAGGAGTCGTGAGTGCGATAAATGAGTCGCTATCAAGTGCTCCAGAGTTAATCAACTCCGATCCATATGGCGCTGGGTGGCTTATTAAAATCGATATAACCACTCCACCAACCGAGCTTTTAACCGCTGGAGAATACGCTGCCATTTCGGCTTGACCAAAACCTCTGCTGCCTTTAATCTCAGCCTAAGGTTGAGAGTAGAGGGGGCCACGTGGATCACTCCAAAAGCGAACTCACTAGCACCCTTCATCTCTCATCGAGAGAGCACAGCACTTCCCCTGCTGGAGTTCTCGATGAGTACATAGCATCTCTCTCAGAGCAGGATCGTCTGGTTATCGCCAAGATTCAATCATCTGGCGGAGAGAAGGCGATGTTTCTTATCAACCGGGGAGAGAGTAAAGGCGCAAGATTTCTCATCACTGATGAGGGAGCAACGGTTGGGCGATCTGCATCGAGTGGGGTTTTTCTAGATGATGTAACTGTTTCTAGAGCTCATGCAGTTGTTGAAAAAAAAGGTACAGCGTTTGTTCTGCGTGACTGTGGATCTCTCAACGGAACCTATGTCAACAATGAATCAGTGAGTGAAATTGTTTTGAAAACAGGTGATGCGATACAGATCGGTAAGTTCCATTTACTTTTTGTATGTGATCACGGTAAGGCTAAATAGTCGATGCGATTTTTAACAGGGGAGTTCTAATGGCAGTTCCAGCGCGTGCCTACTTAAGTATCGGTGAGGTTCTCAACCGTTTACGTGGCGATTTCTCAGATATCACAATCTCGAAGATTCGCTTCTTAGAGTCAGAGGGTTTGATTGAGCCGCAGAGAACGCCGTCGGGCTATCGTAAATTCACGAGCTCAGATCTAGAGCGTCTGCGATATGTACTACTTGCACAGCGTGATCAATATCTACCGCTGAAGGTTATTAAAGATAATCTCGATGCAATGGATAGAGGCTTACAGCCTGCAGCAGTTGGGGGAGTTGCATATCCAGCGATCTCACTTGCCACCGTAGATGGTCAGATGAGCCCTGGAGCCTTTGCCGAAAACAGCGAGATGCGCTTATCCCGCGATGAACTTTTAAAGAACTCTGGCCTTAGCGATGATCAGCTCGTTGAGATTGAGAGTTATGGCCTCATTGCACCCCGTGGTCGCCATTACGATGCAGATGCCTTGGCGATTGCAAAGGCCGTTACCGAGATGGCAAGCTTTGGAATTCAATCGCGCCACCTTCGCTCATTTAAATCAGCGGCCGATCGCGAGATCGGTTTAATCGAACAGGTTATTACTCCCTTGCTTCGTCAAAAATCGACAGAGTCCAAAGCTCGCGCAGAAGAGGTTCAGAAAGAGATCGCCTCGCTCTCGATTCGTTTACACGCCGCCCTTGTCCGTGGCGGACTTCACCGTCTTCGCCCTTAAACAATGTTTATCGGCATGGAGGTTATAGGCGTTCGCGTTGAGATGCCCTCTAACCAACCAATCCTTTTATTGAAAGAGATTGATGGCTCTCGGTTTTTACCGATTTGGGTCGGTGCAAGTGAGGCCAGTGCAATCGCCTTTGCTCAGCAGGGCGTCCAGCCACCTCGTCCGCTAACCCATGACTTAATGCGTGAGCTCGTAGAGAGCCTTGATGCAACGCTCACAGCTGTGCATCTGACAGAGATGAGGGATGGGGTTTTCTACGCCAATCTCATTATCCGCACTGGAGAATCAACGCCAATGACGATCTCGGCAAGACCCTCTGATGCGATAGCTCTGGCACTTCGCACCCATAGCAATATTTTGGCTAGCTCTGAGCTACTCGATGATGCCGGGATTGAGATTCCAGCCCAGGAGGGCGGGGCCGAGAACCAAGAGGTTGAGCGCTTTAGAGCCTTTCTAGATGAGATTAACCCCGAGGACTTTGCAGGATAGGCGTAAAACTCTCAATCTCTACTAGAGGTTTGGACCGTGTCGGTTATTGAAAGAGAGGCCTGACTGCTTTAGATTTATCAGCACTCCCCAAGAGAATCGAGCACCACGTGACTTCCCATGATTTAGAGATCGGCTACCGCGGCGCTACTGCATGTTCGGCAGCTGGAATCACATATCGCCAGCTAGATTATTGGGCACGTACATCCTTAGTAGAGCCAAGTATCCGTACCGCCAGTGGCTCTGGAACACAGCGCCTATATGGATTTCGCGATATTTTAGTCTTAAAGATCGTTAAACGTTTATTGGATGCCGGAGTATCGCTACAAAATATCCGTACCGCCGTTGATCACCTTCGCGGCAGGGGAGTCACCGACTTAGAGCGCATTACCTTGATGAGTGATGGTGCCTCTATCTATGAGTGTACGAGTTCGGATGAGATTATCGATTTACTAGCTGGTGGCCAAGGAGTCTTTGGTATCGCGGTGGGCAAAGTCTGGCACGAAGTCGAGGGTTCACTATTAACACTACAGGGCGAGATTAATGGCCAGTTAATTAGTGGCCAAGATAACGATGAGCTCTCCCTACGTCGCAAGAGCAAAGGCGCTTAAACCTAATACTCTTCCTCTACCAAAACCAAGCAGGGGAGCGGTGATGACGTACAACGGTGAGCGCTTTGCAAAGCGCCATATTGGTCCATCTTCCTCCGACGAGTCAGAAATGTTGCACCTGCTGGGTTACCAAGATATCGAAGCTTTCATAAGTGATGTAATCCCTGCAAATATTCACATCGCTAAGAAACTTTCACAGGTTTTAGATTCAGCAAAGAGTGAAGTAGCCGTAATCGCCGAACTGCGCGAGATCGCTTCACAGAATCAAGTCTTTACATCGCTCATTGGTGGCGGTTACTACGGAACGATTACACCACCTGTAATTAAGCGCAATGTTTTAGAAAACCCAGCGTGGTACACCGCCTACACGCCATACCAACCGGAGATTTCACAAGGTCGCCTTGAAGCAATCTTTGCTTTCCAAACTGTCATCTGTGACATGACGGCGCTCTCTCTATCAAATGCATCGATGCTAGATGAAGGAACTGCAGCAGCAGAGGCTATGACCCTTGCGCGCCGTACTTCTAAAGCCAGTGATGATGCAGTCTTTCTCATCGAAGAACATCTGCACCCGCAAACAAAGGCAGTGGTACAGACTCGCGCTAAGCCGCTCGGGATTAAGGTTATTGAAGTCGATGCGGGCCATGTAGCCCGTGATGGTTTCGATCAAGAGTTTTTTGGATTACTGCTGCAATACCCAGATACGACTGGTGAGATTTGTGATTACGCAAAAGTTACTGAGTATGCGCACTCAAAGGGAGCGCTGGTGATAGCGGCCACCGATCTCTTAGCTTTGACTCTCATTAAAGCACCAGGGGAGTGGGGCGCTGACATTGCAGTTGGTTCTGCTCAGCGCTTTGGAGTGCCGATGGGATTTGGTGGACCACACGCTGGGTTTATCGCAGTGCGTGCTGGTTTAGAGAGATCCCTTCCTGGTCGATTGGTTGGGCAGAGTGTGGACTCTCACGGCAATCCCGCTTTTCGATTGGCTTTGCAAACTCGCGAACAACATATTCGCCGCGATAAAGCGACTAGCAATATCTGTACCGCCCAAGTTTTGCTTGCAAATATGAGCGCCTTCTACGCGATGTGGCACGGACCAGTTGGCCTACGTGAAATTGCAGAGCGAGTACATGGTTATGCATCGCGCCTGCACAAGGCTTCTGCCTCACGTAATCAAAATATCTTCGATACGGTAACAATAGATGTCGCTGATGCGCAAGGCATTCATAAGCTTGCACTCTCCAAAAAAATTAACTTCGGTCGCATCTCAGATACACAGATTCGAATTTCGTTCGATGAGACCACGACCGATGACTCCTTCAATGAAGTTCTCGGAATTTTGGGCTTATCTGATACGAAAGCAGATGCGATCACACCGGCATTCGCGCGAACTTCGAGCTATCTGACGCATCCTGTTTTCAATACGTATAGATCTGAAACCTCAATGATGCGTTATCTACGCACCTTGGCCGATCGTGATCTGGCCCTTGATCGCACCATGATTCCTCTTGGCTCATGCACAATGAAGTTAAATGCTGCAACTGAGATGGAGGCGGTCACCTGGCCTGAGTTCTCCTCATTGCATCCATTTGTACCGGCCGATCAGTCAAAGGGTTTGCGTTTACTGATTGACCAACTCTCACAATGGTTGATTGAGATAACGGGCTATGACGCAGTATCGCTGCAGCCAAATGCTGGCAGCCAAGGTGAGTTCGCTGGTTTATTGGCGATTCGCAATTACCACGATTCACGGGGTGACTTCTCGCGCAATATCTGCCTTATTCCATCCAGTGCCCACGGAACAAATGCTGCTAGCGCCGTGATGGCAGGAATGTCAGTGGTTGTCGTGAACTGCGATGATGAGGGAAACGTCAGCCTTGGAGATTTAGAGCTAAAGATCGCCTTACATGCCGATGCACTTGCCGCGCTGATGGTCACCTATCCATCTACACATGGAGTATTTGAATCGGCAATCTCGCAAATCTGCGCGATGATTCATGAGGCAGGCGGGCAGGTTTATGTAGATGGCGCGAATCTAAATGCCTTAGTTGGTACTGCCCAACCTGGAAAATTTGGCGCAGATGTTTCGCACCTCAATCTCCATAAAACTTTCTGTATTCCTCATGGTGGTGGGGGACCAGGAGTTGGACCAGTAATCGCTAAGGCGCACCTGGCGCCATTTCTTCCGAATCACCCGCTAGATCCACTTGCAGGACCTGCCAGTGGTTCTGGACCGATATCGGCTGCGCCCTTTGGCTCTGCAAGTATCTTGCCGATTTCTTGGGCCTACATCCGTCTCATGGGGGGAGAAGGGCTAACACATGCCACTGAAGTTGCAATATTGAATGCAAACTACATGGCTGCACGTCTAAAGGCTTCATATCCAATTCTCTACACTGGCGCTAAAGGTTTAGTTGCCCATGAATGCATTCTCGATATTCGTGAGATAACAAAGATTTCAGGTGTAAGCGTCGATGACATTGCAAAGAGGTTGATGGACTATGGATTCCACGCACCCACGATGTCTTTCCCGGTAGCTGGAACTTTGATGATTGAACCTACTGAATCTGAAGATATTCTTGAGATGAATCGTTTTATCGATGCGATGATCGGTATCCGCTCTGAGATCCAGGAGATTATCGATGGCAAGCAGAGTATTGATGGATCTCCACTACGCAATGCGCCACACACGATAGGGGCAATTGCTGCAAGTAATTGGGATCGGAGTTACTCCCGTGAGGCTGGAGCCTTTCCAGCAACGATTACGGGGCTCATTCCCGGGGAATTAATTGGATCCAGAGGCAAATACTGGCCAACTGTGGGGCGTATCGATGGCGCCTTTGGAGATCGCAACTTAGTCTGTTCCTGCGCACCGATAGAGGCCTACAGCTCATAATTTCGCCAGTAGATGCGGGGATATGGTTGTTTAATCTTACTTTACATAATGTAACTTATCGGCGTTAGGTTGTGATTCGTCGACCTGTTCTACCCACTATGAATAGCCATATAAAGGCTGCCACTGTGGCCCAATGACCGGCCCGATCCCTTGGGCTTTGGCTATCTAGTAACTGCACCGTTGCGAATATATGAGCCGGTTCGTGAATCTGTGTTCTGGCAGTAATTTCACCCGTTGAATCAATAACTGCAGAGATTCCTGTAGTAGATACAGAGAGAAGATTTCTGCCATGTTCAATAGCTCTGATCCGTGAAATCTCTAACTGCTGGGCGCTCTCTGGCGAGAATCCAAATGTCGCACTATTAGTTTGAACAACTATGAGATTTGATGCTTGTGCCGCGGTGCTCAAAATAGAATCATCGATAAGTTCGAAGCAGATAATCGGTGCGATTTTTGCAACACCTATCGCAAATATCTTTGATGAACTTCCCGGCGTGAAATCCTCAACAGAGGCAGCTAAGGGTGAGATTTTCGATGCAATTGAGCGCAATGGAATGTACTCGCCAAAGGGTGTCAGATGCTGCTTTACATAAGTTTCTTTAACTTTATTTGTCCAAAGTATCGACACATTCTGGAGATCTCCTTTTTGGCGGGTTACGGCACCTATTATCAAAGGAGCACTAAAAGTGTTGAGGGTGGCCTCGACATCACTGTTGGTAAATGGATCCACATCAACAGCGTTTTCTGGCCAGAGAATAAAGTCGACATTATTATCTTTAGTTAATGCTTTTTTAGTCTCATTCACGTGATTGAGAAAAACGGCTTTTGCCCGTGAATTAAAATCTAACCCTAACGCTGGTACATCACCTTGCACCATGAGCACCTTGACTGTTCCGATGCTATTAGTATGGATTGGAATTAGAAGAAGAATGAGTGGGAATAGATGAAAGAGATGTAATCGTGCATTAAATAATGCAAAAAGCGTTAATGAAATACATAAAACTAATGCACTGAGTCCAACGGCTCCCCCAATCGCTGCTATAGAACTATAAGGAGCATCGGCCTGCGAATAAGCAACACGCGTCCAACCAAAGCCACCAAATGGGAAACTGCCACGAATCTGCTCAAGAAGCAGAAAGATAATTGGATACAGGGCTATTCCGTATTTATGTGCAAAGCCAAGGGGCATAAAGAGAACGGCCTGTCCTATCGCAAGAATCGACCAAGGAATTGCACCTACAAAAGTACTTGTCCAGTGCAGTGCTATCGCATTAAAGACAAGAGCGAATAGAAATGAGTTAAGAAAAGGACGAGTTGATCGCTTGATGCAAAAGATGTGAAACCCTATAGCGATGGGTGCTAGCCACCACAGCGATAACGGAGCAAAGGCACCGCTCAAGAGCACGCCGCTGAAGATTGCTAGAAGAAAATTTACCAACCGAGTGCACTGATCAAACGATCAACGCTGGCACCAAGACCGTAGCGCTCCTTAAATTGGTAAATAGCCGAAAGATCTGACGGAGCCTTAGGCATCGTTAAATCGATCTTTGGCAGGGCAACGTTGCGTGCTACCTGAACAACGGTTGGTGCAATCTTTAAATAATCCACTCCTGCGATAATTTTTTTGGCTAACGAAGCGCTCAGGGATTCATGGCCAGCATGAGCTGCTGCAATGGCCTCATCAGCGTTTGCGAAGTTGCTAGCAATAAGAGCTGCTCCCTTTTCACCGATACCGCGCACACCAGGTAATCCATCGGATGGATCACCACGAAACATAGCAAAGAGGGCATAACGCTCCCCCGGGATCTGATATTTATCAGAGACATATTTCAGATCAACTAAATCATGGGCCGATACACCTTTAGCCAGATAAACAACTTTAATATCTCGCTTATCATCAACCATCTGGAAAAGATCACGGTCTCCGGTGACTATTCGAATCGGACCCTTCTCAACTTCGGCATATGTGGCCATCACATCATCGGCCTCAAAATCATCGACTCCAACAACTGGAATACCAAAGAGATCAAGGAGATCTAAAAGAATCGGAATCTGCGGGGTGAGCGTCTCGGGCTCCTCCTCTTCATCACCCTCCTCCTCCAAGCGATTGGCCTTGTAGTCGGGAAAGAGTTCGACGCGCCACGTAGGACGCCAATCTCCATCTAAACATGCAACAAGGCGATCAGGTTTGTAAATGCCGATCAATCGCGCACTCATATCGATGAAGCCGCGAACTGCATGTATAGGAGTTCCATCGGGGGCGAGCAAAGTGTCGGGCATTCCGTAGTAAGCGCGATACCAGAGCGATGCGCTATCTAAAAGCATCAGCGTCATACTTCACCCATGAGGTAGGCAACAACTCCACGATCGATCCGCTTAACGGCATCTTTGCATACTGGACGAAGTTTCTGACTAGCACCTGCGATCTGATTAAGTAAATCAATTAACTGCTTGGTAGAGCGAACGAAATCCCCCACCGACATATCACTGCCTTTGAGAACACTCTGTAACGATCCTCCGCTGGCCCACTTATATGCGATCCAACAAAAGCCAGCATCTGGTTCGCGTTGTGTTTTGACTCCGTACTGTGTTTCGATCTCCTCTAACTGCGCCCAAATGGCGATCACCTCTGTTAGAGCCGATGAGACTTTAGGACTAGGCATTTTAGGTGCTAAGTTTTCAGCCGAACGCGATTCAAAGATCATGCATGAAACGATGGATAAAAGCTCAACTGCATTAAGTTCGTCAAAGAGACCACACCGTATCGATTCGGTGAGAAGTAGGTCGGATTCGGCATAGATCTTTGTCAAGATTTTCCCTTGCTCCGTCGGCTTTTCACCCTCAATATAATTAAGGTGGTTAAGGACCTGACAGATTTGATCAAATGTTTTAGCGATTACATTCGTACGACTTTCAACACGTGTACGAAGACCTTCATTCTCTCGGTTGAGGCGGCCAGCTCGCTCGGCAAAGCGGGCATGATCTTCACGTTCATTGCAACTATGACAACTGTGGTTACGAAGAGATTTGCGTAGATCACCTAAATCACTCTCTAAACGAGCACGTTGTCGATTATCAAAGGTTTTCTTCTGATCCCGGCGGCTAAGGAGTACTTCAACCTCTTTGATCTCACGGCGGATACTGGCGTAGTCAATGAAATCTCCGAGATGGCAGATGGCATTGAGCAGTATCTCCTCAATCGCACCTTCATTTTTTCGTATCTGTCGCGATAGACCCACTACCGCACGATCGGCTTGGAATTGCGCAAAGGATGATTCAAGAGATCGACGTGCACGTTCTCGGCCAAATTGTGCGATGAGATTAATTGACATGTTATATGAGGGTGCAAATGATGAACGCAGCGGATATGTACGAGTTGATGCCAGGCCGGCGGCAGCTGCAGAGTCCACGGTTGGAGACCATTGGATAACTGCATTACCCTCAATATCAATACCCCGACGACCGGCTCGACCTGTTAATTGTGTGTACTCCCCCGGAGTAATTGGAACATGTGCTTCACCATTGAATTTAACTAATTTTTCTAAGACCACGGTGCGTGCCGGCATATTAATTCCGAGTGCAAGAGTCTCTGTCGCAAAAACGGCCTTAACTAAGCCGCGTTGAAATAGATCTTCAACGGCGCCCTTAAAGCTTGGCAATAAACCCGCATGATGGGCTGCGATTCCGCGCTCTAGAGCGGTCAACCAATCACTAAAGCCCAAGACCTCTAAATCCTCTGCCGCGATATTGGCCGTGTATTTAAGGGCTGTAGCCTTTATCTCAGTGCGCTCATCCGGTGAAGTCAATCGAATCCCTGCGACCAAACATTGTTTTACAGCGGCGTCGCAACCAACACGTGAAAAAATGAAGGTTATAGTTGGCAGCATATTCTCATCGGCAAGCTTTTCAATGATGTCAGCGCGAGATAATCGCTCTTTTTGTTCACTGTATCGCCCGCGACGATGTCTATCCATCGATGATTTGCGCATCGCCTCGCGCTCTCGCTTCAAGATTTCAGGATTAATCACACCCTCTCGTTCAAAGAGATCCATCATACGATTACCGATAAGCACATGTTGGTAGAGCGGAATCGGTCTAATTTCACTGACTATCACCGTCGTGTTTCCACGAACTTCCCCAAGCCATTCACCGAATTCCTCAGCATTAGAAACTGTTGCCGAAAGAGAGATGACTTGTACGCTCTCCATCAAATGGATAAGGACTTCCTCCCACACGGCCCCGCGAAACTTATCGGCCAAGTAATGCACTTCATCCATTACGACATATCCCAAGTTGGTCAGAGTCGAGGAGCCTGCATACAACATATTTCGCAGTACCTCGGTCGTCATGACCAAGATATCGGCCTCGCTATTGATACTTGTATCCCCTGTTAGCAGGCCGACTCGATCCTCGCCAAATTTGGCCACGAACTCAAAGTATTTCTGATTAGAAAGCGCCTTAATCGGAGTTGTATAGAAACATTTCTTGCCTAAGTAGAGGGCAAAATAGGCAGCGAACTCTCCGACTACCGTCTTTCCAGCACCGGTGGGCGCAGCTACAAGAACGCTATTTCCCTCCTCCACTGCATGAACGGCGGCGATTTGGAATGGATCAAATTCAAAATCAAAGGTAGCCAGAAACTCCTGTGTAATGGGGTGAGCACTGCGCAGTTTTGCTGCTGCATACTTCTCCGCAGGTGTAGTCATAGAGTCCATGTCAGCATCGCCCTCGGTATGCATTGCGCAGATATTGGTAGTGGGCCGATTCGCTCTCCATCGGCATAGGCAACTGCATCAGCTGAAATTTTTACAGAGGTACTTCGCACGATCTCCACGGCAGGGTGTGTGACATGTGTTCCCTTAAAGACACGTGGAAAAACTTTAAGAAACTCAATCTTTGAGACAGGATGTAGGACCATGACATCAAAGAGTGAGTCGGAAATATCTGCATCGGGACAGACCAACATCCCCCCTCCGTAGCTTCGACCATTTGCAACTGCAATCAGCATCGCTTGAGTTGAAATCGTGCGATCATCCAGGGTTATCTCATAGTGTCGCGGCTTGAATCGAGGTAGCTCAATAGCAATAGCTGCGTTGTATTTCATTGGCCCTTTTGGCCATGACATTGTGTTTGCCCTTTCATTAACCATCGAATCAAATCCAGTTGATAAGACAGCTCCAAACCACTCACCATTGACTAAGCCCAGATCAATAGATGTCGGCGGTATTGAAAGGATTGCCTCCAGATAGGGATCTAAATCTTCAAGTGACCATCCAAGGCTACGAACAAAGTCATTGCCTGTACCTGCTGGAATAACTGCTAGAGGAATCTGGGCTGGAGTAGTTTTCTGGAGGACGATGTGGGCTAATCCATCTCCCCCAACTGCGATTACACCGCTGCACTTTGGAAAATTGCCGATGAATTGAGCAAGGTTTGATGCCATTGAAATTGCCGAGTTACCTGAAATTATCTGGTGCTCCACATTTCGTGCGCTGAGAAAGGCTGCAACATGCTTGCCGATAGTTGCGCCTTTGCCAGACCCAGAAGTTGGATTGATAACTAAGGCCCACATGAGGCGACCTTATCGCCCTATCACTGGATAGGTGTGGCAGCCTCGATAGGTGAAGCTCCAGGCTGAATCTGTGCTGAACGCTTGTCCCGACGTTTATCAACAAGAGTGGCGATTCCACCGGCCATAAAGTAAAAGCCACAGAGCGGAAGAGCCAGTAGCGCCATTGTGAAGGGATCAGCAGTTGGTGTGAAGGCGGCGGTAAAGAGAACTATTGAAAATATCCATATTCGCCATGGGCGTAGAATTGTCTCACCTCGCAAAAATCCAATCAGATTAAATGTCACGAGAAATACAGGTAGTTCAAAGGCAAGACCAAAAAGCAAGATGATACGCAGGACAAAATCTAGATAATCATCAAACTTAACTAAGTTTGAAAGTGAGTTTGGTGTAAAGCCAAATAGAACTTTAATCGCAATAGGCAAAATTAGATATCCCAAGGTTGCGCCCATAGCAAAAAATGGTGTCGCCGAAACTATAAAGAGTATGGAGTTACGCTTCTCTTTTCGATGCAGACCCGGAGCAATAAAGGCCCATAGTTGATAGAGCCAAAGAGGGGCCGAGAGGATTACTCCTGTAAGAAGTGCTACCTTGATTTGTAGATTGAGAGGACCTAGCACTCCGTTGATATATAGAGAGCCGCACTGGGTAGCACCTGAGCTTTGAGCCGCTTTAAGATCGCAAACAGGCAAGGCTAACTGTGTAATTATTTCATTGTAGAAAAACCACCCAAAGCCCGATGCAAGCACGATAACTATCGCGGCACGGAAACCCCTCTTGCGTAGTTCGCGAAGATGTTGAAGCAGTGGCATCCGTGCGTCTGAAATCGACGCCATGACTATCTACTTCTCGGAAGTAGTGTCGCCCTCAGACTTCTTTTCATCTGTTCCCATCTCCTTGATCTCACTCTTAAAGATACGCATGGAGCGTCCGAGTGAACGAGCAGAGTCTGGAAGGCGCTTGGCACCAAAAAGGACGAGAATCACTATAAGAAGAATCAGAATGTGGCTAGGCTCCTTGAGAAACATGGTGCAAACTCCCTTTTAGATGAGTACGAATTAGCGTAAGGCAAGGTTACCGCAGAGCCGGGCTTTATGGATAGGTGCGCTCACTGTGATGTATAACGATCGAGTATCGACTGCGCCGCCCGTTGGATTTCAGAGCGAATATCCCCCGGAGCAACGAGTTCAGCCCCGCCCGAGGATGCCAGGATGGAGCGCCTAATCCACTCACGTGAATAAGAACTGGTCTCTATTGCAGCTCCCAGAGCATCTGGCTCGAGAGCAAATCTCTCCATTACCTCACGTTCTCTGGAGTGCGCAAGAATCGTGTATTCAATTTTGCGATTATTGTGCAATACCTCAGTTGGTATTTCTTCTACGGTAGTCAGTACCACCGATTGGATACGGTCAACTCTAAAACTTCGACGTGCTCGAGCGCTTTGGCAGGCCGCCCATAAGTATTCAAATCCATTATCATCTCGCAACTCTATGGGGGTAACAACCCTGGTCGATAAAATATCGGAATACGAGGAATGATAAACAATCTCTAGTGCGGACTTAGTCTGGAGTGCACTTTGAATAGTGGCTCGTAATGATCCTGGTGTTACAGGTATCGCACTTAACTTGGCTGGAACTGAACTACGCGCTGAAAGGCGGGCTACTAAATCCAGAGCGATTTCTTTGAGATCTTTGCGATCATTGGGTAAGGATTCAATAACTAAATCAAGTCCCAGTAAGAGCGCGATCGACTCTTCGTCACTGAGAGTTCGAGGATGAGCAAGAGTTTCGGCGTTATGTATCGTTACAAAACCAGACTCAAAGGAGAGCTCCATCAGCTCTAACGGTGTGTAGCCCGGAAGACCACACATCCAGAGGGTTGTTAAATCTGCAACCATCTGGTTTTGACTCACATCGAACTCTTTGGCCAGAGTGAGAAGCTCTATCCCTTGATGTGAGGCTAAGTAGGGCACAAGATCTAATAGCCTGGCTGTACGTCCCAGCGGGGTCTGCGTCGCCTTAGGCATGCAAGCGAACAATCTCGTGGAGTTTGGTTATAACATCTTTGCGAAGTTCGATGGGTGCTTTAACTACAACATCTTCACCATGCCAAAGAACTAGGTCAATGAGGGTTTGTGAATCGAAATATTCGACTGTGATCTGATCCCACTCCCCCATATCAACAATCGATAAGGCAGTATTGCGGAGCAGCTGCGCCTTGCCTTTGCGGATATCAATAGTGGCGACTGTGGCACTTTGCAGATTGGATAAAGATTCAAAGACATCGAAGCCCTCCGGAATCTGATAGCCGCCTGAGACTGGCATAGAGGTTATTTCGCCATCGATGCGATCTAACCTAAAGGTACGAACCTGCGATTTCTCCGTATCGTTGCCCGCAACATACCAATGAGAGTTTTTCGTTGCAATTGCAAAAGGTTCGATGATTCGAGATTGTCGCTCAAGGCTTGCTCCGAGATAAGTAAATGAAATTCGTTGTCGTTTTGAAATCGCTGTGGTAATCACTACGAAATCCCTGTGAGCAGCGTTTAATCGAGGCGTGATCGCAGGCACCCCATCGAGATCGGATTCGACACCTATTGATCGTAATTTTGTGAGAGCACTATGTGCAGCATCATCTAATGCTGCACCTCGCCAAGCCTGGGCTGCGAGTGAGAGTAGAGCGATTTGAACTCCAGTAATCTCTCCAAGATCTAAGGAATACCTCTCTGGTTTAATTCGATATCCGGCCTCATCCTCAAATACTGGATCAAAGCTTCCCACTTCAATGACAACTCCAAGATTTCGCAAATCATCTTTATCGCGCTCAAACATACGTTCTTTTGTCTCGGCACTACCTTCATAACCATCTACAGATCTGAAGATTTCACTTTTGGTTAAATATCTCTTTGTTGCAAGTAGTGCGATAGTCAGATTAATTAAACGCTCAATCTTCCGAGACACCGTAGGCACCTTTAGCTGGTCTGCGACGTCTGGCAAGAACTTCGACTCCTTGTGCCATCTTTCTTGTTTGAATCAAAAAGCCCGTGTGACCTATCATGCGCTGCTGCGGACGCACAGCAAGACCTTCGTGATGCCAGCCTCGCACAATCGTCTCTGAACTCTCTGGCTCAGTAAATCTGCCATCGGCTTTAATCGCCTCGGCCGTTACCGATAACTGCGTAGTTGTTGCCACGTAGGCCATGAATACTCCGCCAGGTCGAAGTGCACGCGCTGCTAAATCGACACACTCCCACGGTGCGAGCATGTCCAAAATAACTCGGTCATAACTATCAACTACATCTTGATCCTGTAAATCTCCAACGGTGAGGCGCCAGTTTGATGGTGAGCCAGCGAAGTAGCTCTCAACATTTGAGCGCGCATTCTCTGCAAAATCTGCTCGACGCTCCACTGAATGAAGGCTTCCATCAGCACCACAGGCGCGAAGAAGTGAGATTGATAGCGCTCCACTTCCAACACCAGCCTCTAAAACTCGGGCCCCCGGATATATATCGGCTAAGCCAACGATCATCGCGGCATCTTTTGGATAGACGATCGTGGCCCCGCGAGGCATCGTTAAAACGAAGTCGGCTAAGAGAGGCTTAAATGCAGTGAATTTTAATCCCGCCGTGGTCATAACAACGGAGCCTTCAGGCATACCAATCAGCTCATCATGGGTAATCCAACCCTTGTGGGTATGCCACTCTTTTCCAGGCACGATTGTAAAACTGTATAACTTACCTTTGGGGTCGGTTAATTGAATCCGATCACCGGCTGCGAAGTACCCTAAATTCGACACGAGAGTATCTTAGGTGAAAAAAATCGACGAAGTACGGGTATCTTGCAACACGTGAATATGGATTCCCGTCTAAGGCTCTCACCTAGCAGTGTCAATGACTACACCAATTGCCCACAACTCTATAAATACCGTTCAATAGATCGACTCCCGCAACCGCCGAGTCTAGATGCTGAGCGAGGAACACTTGTGCATACTGTTTTGCACGATCTCTTTGAAAGTATGCCAAGTGATCGCACGCCTCAAACCGCTATAGATCTACTCCCATCTCGTTGGCGGGCACAGGTTGAGGCAAAACCTGAGTTATCCGAAATGGTCACAAATGAGAAAGAGTGGCTGGATCGCGCATCCGCGCTACTTACAACGTATTTTACACTCGAACAACCCTCAAGTTTTGAGGCGACCCATCGAGAGATGCATTTAGAGAATGATTTTGAAGAAAATGTCTATCTCCATGGATATGTCGATCGCTTAGATATTGCCCCTACAGGTGAGGTTCGAATCGTTGACTACAAAACGGGAAGGGCGCCAAAATCAGGTTGGGAGGATAAGGCTCTCTTTCAACTGCGTGTGTACGCACTCTTATACTGGAAATCAAGTGGTGTACTCCCCCGTTTGCTGCAGTTAATCTACTTGGGCGATGGCAAGTTAATTAAAAGTAATCCGACAATGTCCGATATCGAATCAGCTGAAAAATCTTTACATCGCACAGCCAAAGATATATTTATTTCAATTGAGAAAGATTACTGGCCACCAAAACCCAGCAAGTTGTGTGATTGGTGTTTCTTCAAACCAATCTGTCCCGCTCACCTACGTTAAATCGCGGTTGAAAAATCTACGAATAGCTCCTGTAACTTAGCAAAAGAGAGTTGTTCCAAGCTCTTGATGCTGCGAACTCGCGCACTTTCAAGGACGGTTACGAGATGTGGAACTGCTATAAGCCAAGCGCCACTGGCTTGGGCCGCTGCTACACCAGTCAGCGAATCCTCGAAGACCAATGAGTGCGATATCTCTGCGCCAGATTTTCTTGCCGCCAGTAGATATGCATCTGGATGAGGCTTTGTATTGACAACATCATCGGCACTTATCGAGAAAGGAAATGGACTTCCTCCCAAGTTATCTAAGACTGCATCAACGATATTGCGCGGACTAGCTGAAACTAATCCAGTAGCTATTCCCTTAGCCTGGAGTTCACGAACAAGTTCGATGGCCCCGGGCATCAGCGGAGTTTTTCCCCGCAGTTTTGCACATTGGAGGTCGATAAGTTTTTGGGTGAAATAGGCAGGTGATTCAAAACCCTGACATCTGGCAGACATATATTCACCAACGCGCGAGAGTGGGCCACCTAGACATGCAACTTGATCTTGGGCCTGCCATTGGTATCCATAGCCGGCCGTGATCTCTGATTCAGATTCAAGCCACAATGGCTCAGAGTCGACCATGAGGCCATCCATATCAAAGAAAATGGCGTCAAAAAAATCGCGCTTGTTTGAGTTCGTCACTTGCAGGAGGGTACCGTAAGGTTTGTTGATGTGGAGATACATCAGATTCCGGCATTACGAAACCCAGTGATGGTGGTGGCCTTTTCAGGTTGGAACGATGCTGGAGAGGCCGCGACAGGCGCCCTCGATCATTTGATTGCAGCATGGCGCGATGATTCAAGTGAGATTATTCCGCAGTTGATCGCAGATGTAGATCCTGAAGATTTCTATGATTTTCAAGTTAACCGCCCACAAGTATTCACAGATGAGAGTGATTCTCGAAAAATTACCTGGCCAACAACTGAAGTTTACGGTCTTGTACTTCCACATCTTGATCACGATCTCGTGATTGTCAAGGGTGTTGAGCCATCTATGCGATGGAAGAGTTTCACGCGTGAGCTTTTAGATTTAGCCGATGATTGTGAAGTTTCAATGATTCTCACAATGGGTTCGCTACTGGCCGATATCCCACACAGCAGACCGATCACAGTGAACATAACTGCTGCTAATCCAAAGCTTGCCTCGCGCTTAGATGTGGAGATATCAACTTACGAAGGTTCAACTGGAATCCTTGGCGTCATTCATGATGGATGTCAGCGTCGCGGCATTGATGCCGTCTCATTATGGGCCCCAGTACCCCATTACGCCTCAAATGCTCCATCACCCAAAGCATCGCTGGCCTTAATTCATGCCCTCGAAGATTTCCTTACTATCTCAATACCCCAAGATGAACTTGCGCTGGCATCAGATGCCTGGGAGGTCGAGATAAATGCCTTGGCTAAAGATGATAACGATGTTGCAGAATATATTAAAAATTTAGAAGAGAGTAAAGATGCCGCTGATATCCCTGAGATATCTGGTGACATGATTGCAAAAGAGTTTGAGCGTTATCTACGTCGACGTTCTCAAGATTAAATCGCAAAACCCAACAGCGCATCTAAGCTAGCTCGAACTGCTGTTGCATCTCCCCCGATTGCGCCTTGCAATGTTTTTTCAACCCATTCTTCAATAGCAGCAATCACCGCAGGAGTATTTAAATCATCGGCTAAGCCCGCAATAATCATCTGCATCAGGCCAGTACTCTCATAAACCGTTTTCATTGCTAAGGCTTTTCGTAGGCGCACTAACGATGATTGTGCCCGTTCTAATACTTCCGCACTCCACATTTGATCATTTCGGTAATGATGTGACATCAAGGAATATCGAATTGCCATGGGATCAACACCACTGGCAAGCAAGGTAGAAACAAGAACAAGATTACCCTTGCTCTTACTCATTTTTTCACCATCTAAACCGATCATCCCTGCATGTACATAGTTAGCCGCTAACTCTTTTCCTGTCAGGATTCGCGCCTGAGATCTACACATCTCATGGTGAGGAAAGATCAAATCGCTTCCACCGCCTTGAATATCGATGAGATGATCTTCACGGTCATCTGGATGAAGGTATTCAAGTGCGATGGCAGTACATTCAATATGCCAACCAGGTCGCCCAACCCCAAAGGATGAAGGCCATCCTGGTTCACCTTCTCGCTGCGACATCCAGACTAAACAGTCGAGTGAATGAATCTTGCCTGCCAATGTTGGATCTCCTCCGCGCTCGGAGAAAATCCTCTCCATCTCTGATTGACTCAGTTGAGAAAGTGCACCAAAATCTGATTCGACAGAGTTAGAGAAGTAATAATCACTCCCAATTGGATATATAGAACCTAGTGCATCTAACTCCTCTACCGCCTTAACAACTAGGGGTATCGCCTCAACTGCTCCGATGTAATGCGTAGGGGGAATAACTCGAAGTTTTAGCATGTCATTGGTAAAAAGTGTGATCTGTGAGTGTGCCAAATCGGCCCAATCAATACCATCACGCTTTGCACGCTCAAGAAGTGGATCATCTATATCGGTAATATTCTGAACATAGTTGACCTCTGAACCCTGTGCACGCAAATATCGATTGATTAAATCAAATGTCAGATATGTTGCCGCATGACCCAGGTGCGTAGCGTCATATGGTGTTATTCCACAGACATACATTCGGTAACTGGGTTTTGTAGGTATTAACTCTTTAATGCCCGAGCGTGAGTTTGTTAGGTAAAGTGGCATTACGTCCACATCTCTACCTAAGGTAGGAATGACGACCGTATCCCAGGATTTCACCCTCTTATCCTAGTTATCACTGGGCTAAAAGGTCGGCCATGGCACTGCTGGCCAATCCGGATTAGGTGTTGGCATTGCACCTATAGATATCAATGAATCTATGCGCAGAGAAAGGGCGCTTAACTCGCTCGCAGTCAAATAAGGAGAGAGATCAATCTCTTTGTTAATTGACTCCTTAGCTTTTTGTAGGATATCGATTTCACTGTGTGTCAGTGGATCCCCGGCCCACTGCCAAAGTACAGTACGTAGTTTATTCTCGCTATGGAAAGTCACCCCATGATCGCAACCGAATAATTCTCCGGTGGGAGTTGGTAGAAGATGACCAATCTTTCTATCTGTGTTATTGATGATCGCATCAAATAAGGCCATTGATCGAAGCTTTGGGCTATCAGAGGAGAAGTATGAGCCCAGATCAATACTCTCATCGATATCAATCCACTCCTGTACCATTCCAGAGCCGTAAGGACCATCACGCAAAATCGTGAGTGGAACTAGATCAAAACCAAGTACGTTACTGAGCAGATACGCTGCATACTCCCGATAAGCCAGAGCTCCATCTGGGAAATCCCAAAGAGGCCTTTCACCAGCGATCGGTTTGTAGATACAAGTCATTGATTGCTCTCCATGTGTGACAGTTGCATACAGCGTTGCATTTGAAGCATCGACTAGTCTGCCCGTTACCTTTAACTCACCAGTGGAGAGAAGTTCAAACTTATCGTCTATAGCCATTAGCCCTCGGACATAAGTGAGCCTGCGGATCTATCGGAAATCCACAGAAGGGACATGGCAAACGACCTGCACTTACGAGAGCATTGGAGCGTTTAACAAAAGCCCCGCACTGCGAAACATCGAGGGACACCTTGAGGGAGTTACCTGCCTGCCCATCAGGAGCAGCGATTTCAAAGAGTTCGATACTCATTCTAGATTGGCTCTCATCCCAGGCCATTGAAATCAAACCAACCTCAAACTCGGATTCAATAGGCGTTGTTAGTGGGGCATCATCTCGAGGTAGATCTCTTGTATTGAAGGGAATTCCATTTCTTCGCAGATCAACGAGCACGATCGCAAGACGCTCAGCCAATGCTGCTACCTGTGCTTTTTCCAGAGCGAGGGTTACTAACCGTGTCCCATTTTGTGCCTGGATAAAAAAAGCCCGCTCTCCTGGCCCTCCAACGGTGCCAGCAACAAATCGATCTATTGAGTCAAAGATAAAACTCATTTACCGCCACCTCCCCCTAAGAGGTTGCGCTTTCTATAAGGGGCGTTGATAAAACTCTCCAAATTGGCGCGTGAGTCATTGAGAAGTAACAAACGTGGTTGAGAACTACTGAAATCAATAATTGTCACAGATGCAGGATCGATAACAATTCGTTGAAAATCATCGAGATGCATTCCTAGACAGGATGCAACGATTGATTTAATGACATCACCATGGCTCACAAGAAGGACTGCTCCCCTCCTTTTTGAAGCAATAGCGGCGTGAACTGCACGCATTGCACGCTCTTGCATCTGCGCCAATCCCTCCCCTGATGGAAAATACATAGCGCTAGGATTATTTTGCACAGTCTTCCAGAGCTTATGCCCAGATAAAATCGCTAGTTTTTTTCCACTCCACTTCCCATAATCTACTTCAATCAAATTTTCATCTTTTACAATCTCTACACCACGATTACTTTTCTTACCTATGCTCTCCCACCACGGAGTAATGGTTTCGGCGCAACGCTCTAGCGGACTAATACGAAGTTCACTGACGCTAATTGCTCCTAATCGGGTAATAAGTTCTTCTGACTGGGAGATTCCGGTAGCAGATAGATGGATGCCAGAGATACGTCCAGAGAGTATGCCTTTGGCATTTGCCTCAGAGTGGGCATGTCGAATCAAAACTAGCTGCATAAAGATAAGGCTATCGCAGGTTTTTCGCCGCCGCCTTGCTAAGGTCGCCCCATGGAAATGCGAAGAGCAGGCAACAGTGGATTAACGCTCTCTCGTTTGGGTCTTGGCACTATGACCTGGGGTCGCGATACCGATGAACATGAGGCTGCAGATCAGTGCCGCGCATATATTGAAGTCGGCGGCAACTTTATCGACACAGCAAATACTTACGGAGATGGTGACAGCGAGAGAGTAATCGGTGGACTGATTGGAACACTCTTTAATCGCGACGATGTCGTAATTGCCACAAAGTCTGGATTGAGTTTTCCTGATGGGATTAGAAATGTTGATGCATCACGACAATCTTTAATCTCTGAACTCGACAAATCACTTACCCGTTTGGGTACAGATTTCATCGATATCTGGCAGGTGCACGCATGGGATGCCTTTACCCCACTCGATGAAACTTTAGCCGCCCTCGACTATGCATACACAACTGGCCGGGCGCGCTATGTTGGAGTAAGTAATTACACAGGGTGGCAACTTTCACGGGCGGCAACAAAACAAGAATCTAACTCGATGAAGGCTCCGATCACAACGATTCAAGCAGAGTATTCACTGCTCAATCGTGATGTTGAAATTGAGCTCTTAGAGTGCGCAGCACACTGTGGTGTTGGATTTCTTGCGTGGGCCCCACTTGCTCGTGGGGTTTTAACAGGAAAATATCGAAGCGGCCTTCCCAGTGATTCACGGGGTGCAGCTCCACACTTTGCAAAACATATTGAGCCATATCTAGATTCCCGCAGCTCTCGCACTGTTGATGCCGTCAGTGTGGCTGCATCTGGACTTGGCTACTCTCCTCTTGAAGTTGCCCTTGCATGGGTGCGCGATGCTCCAGGTGTTACGAGTGCAATCATCGGTGCCCGGACCGGTGCGCAGTTGCGGGGGGCGCTAAAGAGCGAAGAAGTAACTCTGCCAGAGATTTTACGCAGCGCCCTTAACGACGTGAGCGCTTAAGAATTCTCTAGGAAATCTTTCAGTACTCGCACACCAAAAGTTAAACCCTCTACTGGTACTCGCTCATCCACGCCATGAAACATCGCCATGAAATCAAACTCCTCATCGAGTTTAAGAGGTGAAAATCCGTAACCAATAATTCCGAGCTCTGCCAGCGCCTTGTTATCAGTTCCACCGCTCATTAAATACGGAACTGGGATCGCCTCAGGATCCTCTTTCATAATCGCTGCGCACATCGCATCGACCAGATCGCCCTCAAAAGGAACTTCTAGCGCCTTATCGCGCGTAATAGTTTCGATGCTCACATGTGGTCCGATCAAGGATTTAATTGTTTCATTGAGCTCATCTTCAAAGCCAGGAATGAATCGACCATCAACGACTGCACTAGCAGAGCCTGGAATTACATTTGCCTTATACCCGGCCTCCAACATCGTTGGGTTAGCAGTATTTTGAAGTGTTGCTCCAATCATGCGTGCTGCAAAGCCAACTTCACTCAGTAATGGTCGTAAGTCATTTTCATCATATGTCTTACCTGTTGCGGCAGCTACACGCTTAAATAAGGCCTTGACGGTTGCGCTATAGCGCTGTGGCCATTGATGATTACCAATCTTTGCTATTGCCTCCGTTAGACGTGTCAGAGCGTTCTCATCGTTCATGACAGAGCCATGACCGGCACGACCATGTGCCGTTAGCTTCATCCAGTGAATTCCTTTTTCCGCAGTTTCAATCATATAGAGACGCTTGCCACCACCAACTGTGACTGAGAATCCACCCACTTCAGAGACCGCTTCACTACATCCAGCAAAGAGCTCAGGGTGGTTATCTACCAACCAATGTGAGCCAAAAATACTTCCCGCTTCCTCATCGGCAAAAAAAGCCAAAACAATATCTCGTGGCGGAACATAACCCGAGCGCGACCACTCTCTGACTGTGGCAAGAATCATCGCATCCATATTTTTCATATCGACTGCGCCACGTCCCCAAATCATTCCATCGATGATGTCGCCGCAAAATGGATCTACGCTCCACTCATCTGCATTAGCTGGCACAACATCTATATGCCCGTGCACAACCAGCCCAGGACGTTGTGAATCCCGCCCGGGAAGTCTGGCCATAACATTGCATCGGCCAGGGGTAGACTCATACATTGTTGATTCGATACCAACTTCGGCTAATGATGCGACAACATATTCTGCAACCGCCTTCTCATCTCCTATACCTCCACCAAAGTTAACGCTAGGGATTCTGATGAGATCTTGACAGATGCGGATTACTTCGGCTTCAAGCGGTGTGTATGTAGTCATTTAGGCATTCTCTCACCCAATTGCTACTCTTATCTATCACTCACGTCCGGGTGGCGGAATTGGCAGACGCGCTAGCTTGAGGTGCTAGTGCCCGCAAGGGCTTAGGGGTTCAAGTCCCCTTTCGGACACCGATTTATCCAGTAAGAGTTCCAGAGGCTGGTTATCCTTGCGAAATGAAGAGCAATGCGGCCAAGACAGTCTTATTGATTGGCACGCTAGATACTAAGTCAGATGAATACACCTATGCCCGAGCGCGCTTTCATAGCGCAGGGGTGAGAACGATTATGGTCAACGTTGGAGTCTTAGGCGATACGACTCAAGATGTCGATGTCTCTAACTCCCAGGTTGCCGCTGCCGGGGATAGCAACCTGCAAGCACTTCGCGAATCCCATGATCGGGGTCATGCGATTTCAGTCATGACAAGTGGTGCAGCTTTGATCGTTCAATCTCTCTTTGCTAAAGGAGAGTTTGATGGAATCTTCGCCCTCGGTGGTAGCGGTGGAAGCACAATTGCATCTGCAAGCATGCGCTCACTACCAATCGGCCTTCCAAAGGTTTTAGTATCAACACTAGTAACTAGCAGTGCGGCAGCCTTTGTTGGTGACAGTGACATGGCTCTTTTTGCATCGGTGGTTGATATTGCAGGAATAAATTCACTCTCATCTCAGATTATTTCACAGGCAGCCGATGCCATGATTGGAATGCTCAACTCACAACAAGATAGATTTCAATCAACGAAGAAACTGATTGCTGCATCAATGTTCGGTGTCACAACAGAATGTGTTACCGATGCACGCAAGCACATTGAGTCTCACGGTTATGAGGTTATTACTTTTCATATGACCGGTTCTGGTGGACGATCTATGGAGAAGCTAATCTCTGAGGGATTCATGCATGGTGTCCTAGATGTTACGACTACTGAGATTTGTGACGAAATCGTGGGAGGGGTTCTTTCTGCTGGACCTAATAGACTCACTGCGGCCACTACTCATGGAATTCCCCAGGTAATTTCATTAGGGGCTCTAGACATGGTTAATTTTGGCGCCAGTAATACTGTCCCCACAAAGTTCTCACACCGTAATCTGTATGCTCACAATGAAAATGTCACACTCATGCGTACTAACGCCGAAGAGTGCGAAAAAATAGCCCTTGACATCTGTTCTAAGTTATCGCTTTCCAAAGCCCCGGTTTGCCTCTTTATCCCACTCAAGGGAGTTTCATCGATTGCAGTTGCAGGTGCGCCCTTCCACGATCCAATTGCTGATGAGGCTCTATTTTCAACTTTTCGAAGACATATCCCCCGCCATGTCGAACTTGTAGAGTTAGACCATGCCATCAACGACGCGCAGTTTAGTCGGGCTCTAGCAACTAAGTTAATTACCTACGTCGATCAAAGTTAGGAACAAGACATGGATAGAGCTACGGCGCTAAAAGGCCTCAGACAAACAATTGCAGATGGCGTTGCAGTCATTGGTGCAGGTGCAGGTACGGGCTTAAGTGCTAAGTGTGCAGAGGAAGGCGGCGCCGATTTAATAATTATCTATAACTCTGGGCGATATCGCATGGCCGGCCGTGGATCACTCTCTGGAATGATGCCTTACGGAGATGCAAATGAGATTGTTATGGAGATGGCGCGTGAAGTTCTTCCAATTGTAAAGAGAACTCCAGTTCTCGCGGGCGTGTGTGGAACTGATCCATTTCGACAGATGCCAATATTTCTCAAACAGATCAAAGAGATTGGTTTTACTGGAGTGCAGAATTTCCCAACAGTTGGGCTCATCGATGGGGTTTTTCGTCAAGGGTTGGAAGAGACAGGCATGGGATATGACCTTGAAGTCGACATGATCGCACAAGCGCGGCAGTTAGATTTACTTACCGCCTCTTACGTCTTTGATGGCAAGAGCGCAGAAGCGATGGCAAAGGCCGGAACCGATGTTCTCGTTCCGCACATGGGTTTAACAACTAAAGGAATGATTGGTGCTTCAACATCACGATCTCTGGATGACTGTGTTGGACTTATACAGGAGATGCACGATGCGGCGCGTAAAATCAATCCAGATATCATCGTCATATGTCATGGTGGCCCAATTGCTGAACCTGAAGACGCAAAGTATATTCTAGGTAGAGTTAAAGGCGTTCAAGGTTTCTTTGGCGCCTCTAGTATGGAGCGTCTGCCAACCGAGATTGCAATGACAGAGAATATGAAGCGTTTCAAATCACTAACGATTAAGGAGTAAAAATGGCTGTGATATTTTCCAAAAAATCCGAACTTCCAATAACCTCCTTTGATTGGGGTGATAATGTTCTGCGACTAGAGCCTAAGGCTTCGGGATGTACAACTATGGTTGTAATGGATGTAACCCTTGAACCAGGTGGAATGCATAATTTCCATAAACATCCCGATCAAGATGAGATATTGATTGTTTTAAGTGGGAGCATTACTCAGTATGTTGGTGAAGAGATGCAGCTATTACAAGCTGGCGATTCGGCCTATGTCCCTCGCAATACCGTACACGCCTCTTTTAACGATTCACAGGAAGCGACAACTATCCAAGTAGTGCTAGCTCCTCCCATGGGCGAGAGTGGATATGAGTTAATCGATGTGGCTCATGAGAGCCCTTGGAAAGATATACGGGGCTAACTTTAGATCCATGGAAATTGCAGAGGCTCTCGCACTCATCCGAGAAATTCCCGACTACCCGAAACCTGGGATTAGATTCCAAGATATAACTCCTTTGCTTGCAAACGCTGGAGCTTTTAGCACTATAACGAAGAAATTTGCATCTTTTGCCGAACATGGAACTTTAGTGGCAGGTATAGAAGCTCGTGGCTTTATCTTCGCCTCTGCCGTTGCTCACGAACTGAACTCAGGGTTCATACCCATTCGTAAAGCTGGAAAGCTCCCTCACCATACAATTTCACAGAGTTATGGACTTGAATACGGGAGTGACACATTAGAAATTCATGTTGATGCAATCACTCCAGGAGATTCAGTACTTCTGATCGATGATGTACTTGCAACGGGGGGCACAATAGCTGCAGCTATAGAGTTGATTCAGCGCAGCGGTGGCCACGTTGCTCACGTTCTTGCATTGCTTGAGATTGATGGTTTATCTGGAAGGCGCAATCTGCGTGAAAAATTTCCTACTGTTGATCTGACCTCGCTGGCAGTTTTCTAAAGGTGCGCGTACTTCAGATCCAAGGGCTGCGTGCCCTCGCAGCAATTATCGTTACTTTTTTCCATGCTCGTTTGGTTCCAGGCGGTTTCATCGGCGTCGATATCTTCTATGTTATTTCTGGCTACCTCATCACCGGATTGATTTTGCGCGAGATAGATAGTACGGGCAGGCTTAATCTCTCTGCCTTTTACCAACGGCGTATAAAACGACTCCTACCGACATCCCTCTTCGTGCTCTTTGTAACGGCTCTCGTCAGCTGGTTCGTTCTACCGGCGATCACTAGAGATGTGCTAGGACGAGATCTCTTTGCAGCAGCGACATATATTTCAAACTATCTCTTTGCCTGGTGGGAGAACGATTATCAGAATCTCAATGCAACCCCATCACCATTTATTCACTACTGGTCATTGGCAGTTGAAGAGCAGTTCTACCTGATATGGCCTGTACTTATGATCTTCTTGGCTAAGCGCGGAAGGCGGACGCTCTTTGCTGGAATTGTAACCATCACCACGCTCTCACTAGCACTATCGATCTATCAAACACAGAGCACTCCCATCTTGGCCTTCTACTCTCTCCCTACTCGCGCATGGGAGTTAGGCATCGGAGCACTACTGCTATTTGTTCCGGTAGATCTTTTTAAACAGCGTTTACTGCCATGGCTGGGTTTATCTGGCCTCCTTGTTGCAGCCTTTAACTACAACGACAATACGGCATTTCCAGGTGTCAACGCATTGCTCCCAGTAGTTGCAACTGCGCTCCTCATGGCCACCATATCCATATGGCCACCGATATTTAATGATCTCTCCAACAACCGATTCTCCCAATGGTTGGGAAAAATCTCCTATCCCTTGTACTTATGGCACTGGCCTGCATTAGTCATACCTAGTAGTGCATTGGGTCGCCCTCTGCATGTCTTAGAACGTTTTGTATGTATCGCAGTGACTATTCTCCTGGCACATCTCACGAATAAATTTATTGAAGAACCATTAAGGCATGTGCGAATTGCACCACGTAAGCTTTATTTGACTGCACTCAGTACCAGTCTTGTTTCACTGGCCGCAGGTATCTTAATCGCCACAACTGCGAGTTCGGTTATCTCTACAAAAGGTGATCAGTCCTTCAGCTTTGATTTAAAAGAGGTGATGGCTAAGCCCGCTGTCTATGGAAATAACTGTCACGTAAATTATGGGGAGACTAAATCGGGCTACTGCACCTTTGGAGATAAAACCTCGACTACGACGGTTGTTCTTTATGGTGATTCTCATGCGGCGCAATGGTTTCCTACTTTAGAGCAACTAGCTATAGACAAAGGATTCAAGCTAATCTCTTTGACTAAATCGGCATGTCCTGCAGTTGACGCGCCCCGTCCAGATCAGGGGGCATTTAAGAATGTTCACTGTGAGAAATGGCGCGAAAACTCTATTGCTCGTATCCAGGAAATTCATCCAGCTGCCGTTATCACTAGTAATTTTCAGTACTTCACTCCACGTGCCGGATATAGCGATCGCGAAAAGTGGTGGAGCGATGGTCAAAAGAGGTTACTTGACTCTCTAAAGGGTTCAAGTGATCACCTAATCTATCTCAGTGATACTCCAAGACCATTGCGGGATATCCCCTCTTGTTTGGCATCTAGAGATTCAACTAGCTGTGACTCCACTGAGAAATCATCCGTCAGTGTCATCAAGGGATTTCAAGTTATTGATCCCACTCCTTGGCTGTGCTCTTCGTACTGCCCAGCCATAATCGATTCGATCGTTGCATATCGAGATGCATCTCATATCTCAGTTGCCATGGCCCGTCATTTATTACCTGAACTTGAGGCCGCCCTAACCAAGAATGGGCTCTTTGCCTAGACGTGTGGCAGGATTCATTACATGGCTGAGTTAACGTATTACTGCGGAACAATGGATAGTGGTAAATCAACTCTTGCTCTACAAACTGCACATAACCACCACAGTCGTGGTCGTAGCGGAATTATCTTCACTAATAAGGACCGTGCAGGTAGCGGTGTCATCTCATCTCGCTTAGGTCTTACATCCCCAGCTGTAGAAGTAAATCCTGGCATGGATCTTCATAAACACGTTGTCGACCATTTATCAGCCGGAGATCGCATAGATTACATAATCTGTGATGAAGCCCAGTTCTATGAACGGGTACAAATTGAGCAATTGGCAAAGATTGTCGATGGATTGGGTATAGATGTATTTGCCTTTGGCATCCTTACTGATTTTCAAACACTACTATTTCCAGGTTCGGCGAGATTAATTGAACTTGCAGATCGCGTCCACGCACTTCAGGTGGAAGCGCTGTGCTGGTGTGGTTCACGAGCAACTCATAACGCTCGCACCGAAGGTGGTGTCATGGTTATCGAAGGTGAGCAGGTAGTCGTAGGAGATGTAACTCCCGGTGCTGAGATTGCCTATGAAGTTTTATGCCGTCGACATCACATGCGCCAAGTTACAGCGCGTGCTTCACGTGCGGGGCACGTATCATCACAGCCTCTTCCATTTAAAGAGTAGTACTGGAAAATCTCGTTGATGCTAGAAGTATCCTGCGACTTTTCCTAAAGAAAACTATGAACAACTAAGGCAAGTAGTGGGGCCGTGGCTAAGGCTGGCAAGAGGTTTCCGACTGCCACGTTTTTTATATTGAGAAGTTTTAATCCGATTGTAATCAACATAACTCCCCCGACTATAGTCATGGCATCGACTTGGTAAGGGCTGAGAATCTCTCCCAAAAACAGACCAGCTACTGTCCAAAATCCCTGATAAATTCCGACAGGAATAGCAGCTGCAGCAACTCCCCACCCAAGAGAGCTAGCAAAGGCCATTGCTGCAAAAAAATCCAGTGTGCTCTTTAGGAGCAATTGATCTATTCCAGTAGACATGCCATCGCTTATCGATCCTAAAATTGCTAACGGACCGATAGCAAAAAGGAGTGCTGCCGATACAAATCCCTCAACAAATCTGCCCTCTTCAGAGGCTCTAAAACGTCGACGTAAATTCTCTCCAAGTACATCTAATTTTGTCTCCAGATCTAAGGCCGAACCAATCAGCCCACCAATAATTAATGCTCCTAAAACTACAAGAAGAGCCCACCCTCTTGGAAAGGCCGATGTGTAACGATCTGACCACATCGGAAGTAGCGCCGATGCAGCACCAAGTAGAGTCACTAGTCCTAGTACATCGGTTAAGAGTACGCGAGTTTTAAGAGCCATTCTATTTCCAACAAGGACACCGATTGAGGCACCAGAAATTACTGCTATTACGTTAATGATTGTGCCAATTCCTGGAAACATTAGAGCAGGCTACGCATTAGCAATTGCAGATGCAAGACAGAACTCAATTCGAACCAGTACGATGGCTTAATGTCATCGAACCCGTTTATGGAGTTTGTACGCCCACACAGAACTGTTCCAATCACCCCATGGACTGGAAATGGGCGATGGGACTTAAAACCACTGAGAGTATTCATTCTTTTCTTTGGTCTCTTCATATTTGGTTTGGGCGACGCGTTCGTTATCCAAAGCAATATTGGAAATGGACCTTGGTCGGTATTAGCTCAAGGTGTTTCACAGAATTTACGTATAACTATGGGCTGGTCTACATTTGCGATAAGTGCAGTAGTTCTCCTTGCCTGGATTCCATTGCGCGAAAAACCTGGTTTTGGAACGGTTTCAAATCTAGTCATCATTGCCATTGCCATTCAAATTGGAGTTGAAGTAGTCCCCCTCCAAAGTAGTTTTCTAGCTGGATTACTGATATGCCTTCTTGGCATTGCAATGATCGGGGTGGCAACAGCCCTCTACATCACCTGCGGTCTTGGGCCAGGACCCCGTGATGGCCTCATGACTGCCATCCACCGCCGGACTGGCGTGCGTGTTGGACGGGTTCGCCTTGGAATTGAGCTCTCAGTTGTAGTCATGGGAGCGCTATTGGGGGGCAATGTGGGCCTAGGTACCCTCTTATTTGCAGTCCTTATAGGCCAATCAATAGCAGTGTCCCTTGGTGTGGTTGCTCGTATTACCGCGAAGTAACAGATACCGTATTGAGTATCTTCCCTCGGGCTGTGCTCCCGCGTAAGGCGCAAAGGGTTCTACGAAACCCTTAAACCACAACAGAAAGGGATAAGTCATGCTCGATTCGTACTTTAAAATCTCTGAACGTGGCTCAACCGTAGGGCGTGAAGTACGTGGCGGAGTCGTCACATTCTTTACGATGGCATACATCGTTGCACTCAATCCACTCATCATCGGTC
>WLNU01000020.1 GCA_009699645.1 Actinomycetota bacterium
ACGCCATTCATACCCATTTTCACATGAACGCCTGCATCTTCTGTCATCGTCCAATCAGCAGCGTTCGCCTTCATTGGAGATATTGCGAGGAAAATCAGCAAGAACGAGATGGTGAGTGAAAACGCACGTTTCATGAGGCAAGTTTGCTCTACCTCTAATTAATTCGTCAATAGGCTATTGAACGAGTTCGGCGCACATAGTGCGAAAAGCCTTGGTATGGGCATCCACATCGGCCACGGTTGTATCTGGACACATCAGCGCCATATTGTGGAAGGGTGTGATTAAGAAACCATCGTTGAGCATGCGCAAGTGAATGTATTGCTCTAACTCAAAGTCGCCTGCGTTATTAGCATCTGCCCCGGTAATTGGCGCGGTTTTGCCAAACATATATTCACCACGCGCACCTAAGCGATTACATGTCCATGGCAGATCAAACTCATTTATTGCAGCATCCACACCATCAGACCAACGCGTGCCCAGATCAATCATGTGATCAAAGTTCTTCTGTGTTAAAACCTGTGTCAGCGTTGCCCGCATAGAAGCAAGTGAGAGCGCATTACCCGCCAATGTTCCACCGATTCCACCTGTATCAATAATCTCTAGCTCAACCATGCGCGCAATATCATCTGCAATCTTTTGAGTCATTCCAAATGTTCCAGTTGGGATTCCACCAGCGATAGCTTTGCCGATTGTTAAGAAATCTGGCTTTAATCCAAGATCTGCAGTCATCCCACCAGGACCCACTGAGATTGTGTGAGTCTCATCAATGATCAAGATAACGCCGAATTTCTTGGCTAACTCTTGCACCGCATCAAGGTAACCAGCTTGTGGTAAAACGATTCCAACGTTTGTCATTGCAGGCTCCATTAAGATCGCTGCAACATCGCCATGGGCTAAGGCTTTTTCCATTCCTGCAATGTCGTTAAATTCAACAACGCGTGTTGTTTGATCAAGGGCGACAGGTGCACCGATATTTCCTTCGCGGGCCACGGTATTGCCAGCCCCATCAAGTGTTGCAAATGTTTCATCCACTGAGCCGTGATAGCAGCGATCGATAACAACAATTCTTTGTCGTCCAGTAATCATGCGGCTATAGCGAATAACATGTCGGTTAGCATCGGTAGCCGAAACCGTGAACTGCCATAATGGCAATCCAAATCGGCGCGCTAATTCAGCAGAGACAATTGCCGCGTCTTGAGTTGGCAGCATCGCGGTGATTCCTTTTCCAGCTTGTTCACGGATTGCGGCCACCGTTGCATCTGGTGAGTGGCCAGTCATAGATCCTGTATCACCCAAACAAAAATCAATGTAGGTATTGCCATCAACATCGCTAAATCGAGCACCTTTAGCACTCTCTACAAATACTGGATACGCCCCCGGCCACTTAGCCATCCATGACATTGGGACTCCACCTGGCATATTTTTTGTGCCCTGCTCAAATAATTGGCCACTTTTTGGATGCAAAGCTAGAAAACGTGCATCTTCTCTTTGGCGTAGTTCAGCTAAATGTGTGCGATTTATCATTTTTTAATCCAAATCCAATCGCTCAAAAACAAAGAGTGCTTCTATGTAATCCTCACCAGTAATACCTAAGTTCTGGGCATCGGGGGGTGCGGTCTGAGGTTCAATACAGACACCTTCACTATCTTCGGTATAAACAACCCACCATGGTGCATCACTTTCAATCGATATTCGCGCAACGTCTTCCCAGACAACGGCAGGTGTGCCCTTTATTCCAGTGAATGCATCATCCCAAGGTGGGGCAGTCGGCGCACAGCGCTTGCCCGTTGGTATTCCCTCGAAGTTTCGAATCAACATCTCACTAGCATCGAACTCGACTTCGGCGCTGCCTCCACGATCTAAATCGCGTGCAAACCATGGATGCATCCCCATCCAGACCGGCAAATCACAGCCATTGGCGTCGTATTCAAGGGACCAGCGCAGTGCATCATCTAGAACTTCAATCCGTTGTTCAACCGTTGCACCGTTATAGGGAGCAGGAAGATGTAATAAGGAACGTCCTGGACCGATCTCTTGCCAGGATGAGATAAGACCAAAACCATGTATCGCATGAGGTGGATCAATCGTTGCGGGAAGTTGAAAACTCTCTCCTGCGGGATTTGTAATTAAACCCTCGTTGATTCGCCCTGCCCATGGAGCCATTGCATACCAGCCCGATGTATGAACCTGTCCGCGAAAGGGAAGGGCGAACTCATTATCCCGCCATTTCAGGGAGACAATACGGCCTCCGTTGTCATCATCGATTGCAATTTGAAACTCGGCATCATCAATGAACTGCATTATTTTTCCATCGCCTTTGTTAGTTCATGCTTATATGGAGGCTGCGCACCTGCACGTGAACATGTAATACCGGCGGCGATTGCCGCCTTATGCAAAACCTCATTAAGTACCTGGCCTTCTAAACCAGCCACTGAGTGAGCAATAACGCCCTCAACGATAATTGCGCCAACGGTATCGCCTGCACCAACAGTGTCAACGACTATTACCTTAGCGCCGTTAACCTCTTCCATCCCATGCTCGGTGTAGCCGATAAGGCCATGGGCTCCACGGGTAACAACAACACAACTAACTCCACCAGAGATCCAGCGGTGTGCAACTTCATCTAACGTCTCATCTGGATAGAGCCACTTAATATCATCATCGCTGAGCTTAACAATTGATGAAATACTCACCCATTTTTCAACCACACCTGCATATGTTGCTCTATCGGCCATTACGGACGGGCGAATATTTGGATCAAAAACAATTGGTGCATATTCGCCAACACGCATCGCCCAATCAAATAAAACCCCTGCCCCAGGCTCAATTACGCTGGCCAGAGTGCCGATATGTAGCACTGATGGCTTTAACCTGGAGGGATCTGGCAGCCACGATGCATTGAAATCAAAAGTCGCAGTTCCTTCAATGAGAAAATCGTAACTCGCCCCACTTTTTGAATCTAAAGTTAGCGTCGCCGTACATGTTGGTTTATCACTACGTAGCGAAAAACCTAAACTAACACCATCTCGCTCTAACTCTTTGTGTGCGATAAGACCATAGGCATCACTGGAGATTCCATCAATAAAATCTACGGCATAACCTAGCCGCGCTAAGGTCCTAGCGGTATTTGCAGGACCTCCGCCAACAAAGTCACCAGTTGGCAAGATATCAATCAACACTTCACCTGCGACCCAGATGCTCAAGTGAGCTCACCTTTGCGCGCTAAAAATTCAGCGATAACTTCAACACCTAGTAAATGATCCTTCACCTGCGGTAAACCGCTGATTAATAAAATCCCAACAAAGCCAAGACCGGTGACGTTAAGTGCTAGTGCACCACCATGTATCGCGTGTAAATCCTCTGATAATCCTTTTTCTTCATACCAGTTAATACCTTGTTCCTCGGCTAAAACTCTCTCATACATAGTTGAATGACCAGTTGCCATTGTTACACGCGCTTTGCGCGCTATCCATGAATCGTTATCGGGGGTTGATCCGGGTAAAGATGCGTGAAAGACGATCCACTCTTTTAGCCGAACCTCTACTGCGATCGGCAGTGCACGCTCTGTGCCGATCTGCTGTGCGATCCCACCGATCTCAATCGCCTCGGCCTGTGTCAGTGATGGCAAAATCAAGGTGCGAGCCTCTAGCGCTAAGCTCCCACTCGTAAATCCGCCCGTTGTTTCGACCACGCGCTCATTGTGCCTTACTGTGTGTACATGATCACTATCCCCGAAACCGACCTTGTCGTTCACCCATTATGCCTTGGTAGCAACATCTTTGGCAGTAACGCCGACGAGGCTCAATCCCACGCAGTGATGGATGCCTACGTAAGCCATGGCGGTAATTTTATCGACACTGCCGATGTCTATAACCAGTGGATAGAGGGACATGTTGGTGGGGAATCCGAAACCATCATCGGTAATTGGGTGAAAGCCCGTGGCAATCGTGGATCAATGGTGATTGCAACAAAGGTTTCCAAATTGAATCGACTTCCGGGTTTATCTGCAGCCAATATTTTTGCAGCCTGCGAGGAGTCACTCAACCGCCTGCAGAGTGATTACATAGATCTCTATTACAGCCACGAAGATGATGAGAGCGTTTCCTTAGAAGAAACATTGGGTGCCTATGCTCAACTAATAGCACAGGGCAAGGTGCGCTATATCGCCGCCTCTAACTTCACTCCAGCTCGCCTGCGTGAATCAGTTCAATATAGCCAGAATAACAACATCCCTGCTTACATCGCAGTTCAAGATCTCTATAACCTTGTAGATCGCACGGCATATGAAGGCGCAATGGCTCAAACCCTTGCCGACTTGGGTATCTCTAATATGCCTTTTTATGGAATTGCCCGCGGATTCTTAACCGGAAAGTATCGCCCAGGAATTACCGAGGTCGATTCAAAGCGCGCCGCAGGTGCCCGTGAATATGCAAACGATAAAAACTACGCTGTTCTTGCCGCAATGGATGAGATCTCTGCCGCCCGCAACAACGCACCTCTTGCCGCTATCGCGCTAGCTTGGCTGCGCGCACAACCCACGGTGAGTGCACCAATCGCATCGGCTCGTACAGTCGAACAGCTTGAAGAGATTATTCAGATTATTGATTTAAGCGCCGATGAAGTTGAGAAGTTAAGCAGGTTTTCCGCTTAATCGAGTGGCCATTGTCACAGCAACTTTGTGCCAACTGCTCACTTGGAGATCGGTGAAGCCCTTTTCACCAGGGGTCATGATGTAGAGCCCAGTGAAGATTTCGCCATTGAACTGGTAGAAGGCAAGTAGCTGGCGTGCATCCTGGCCTGAACCAATCTGTGCGCGCACTAATACACGTGAGCCCTCAACAACTAAACCAGTTGGCTGATTCTTAATATCTGTAAATGTGTAAGCGACATACGTGCCTGTTGTCTCTGTATATCCCTTATCGATAATGCACTTCGCTAGTGTCTTAGCCAGCTCCTTTTGTGCAGACTGGGCAGCGGTGGCCGATGAGTATCTAACGACCTCAGTAGATAAGAATGTAAAGACAGAGCCAACTTTGGTGGCCGTAACTTGACGGCGCTCCACTCGATCTTTTTCAGATGTATATGTTCCATTGCACAGATCAAGTGATGGATCATCCAGTGTTGTCCCGCGAGCCATGGGTAGCACCTTCCACTCTTGACTAAAATCACTAGCGATAAAGCCGTATTTTGCCAACGCAATCTGCTTGGGCTCACTCAGTGATGGATCACTAATTGCAGGAAGGCGATCTAAATCCTTTGTTGGTGATAGCGTTGATGTAATTGAAGCCAAGCCAATCAAGACAAAGTTAGAGCCGCTCATACGCACAGGTTTTTTGCCAATACCAGCATCAACGCTTGCCCCAATGCGCAGCTTTGCCACCTTGGAGTCAGGGATAGTTGCCAGAACCTTTGAGCCAGCACTTACTACAGCCGCACCTGTACCCACTAACACATCAAAGCGACCGGCTGTACTAAAGCTAGCGGTGCACTTGCCCACGCATTTGATCGCCCCCGCCCCATAACCAGCATCTGCCGGTGACCATTTGCCTGTGCGAGATGACTTCTCAGCGGCTATAAATGAGTTGGTCAGTGACAGTTGGCCAGTTATTCCATTGCCTAAGCAGTCAAAGATCTGCGCAGTTGCATCTAGTGCGCTGCCTCTCTTTAACTTAAAAGTAGGGGAAGTTTTAGCCGTGCTACTTTGCACAATAAATCCCTCTTCATTGACTAAGTTTGTCTGGCACAGACCACTACCAGCATCCTTTGCCCCCACCCATGCAAGGCTTAGTTGATCACCGTTAATTGATTGAATTGCAAAGTCATTTGTCACAGTTGGTCGCCCGCGATCGATGACTACCTTCTCTGGCTTTGACCATTCACTTTTATTTCCAACTAGATCTACTGAGCGGATAGCAAAGCTATAAGAGCCCTCGGGGAGATCTTTTAGATAGACGGTTTTAGGTGCAACAAAGGGGCTCAAATACGTCGGTAGCCATCCATTGACGTCTGAGACAGGCAATGCCTTGACCACGCCATCGATCTGGGCCTCAAAGCTAGTAATTGCAGTATCTGCATCCTCAAAGCCTGGCTCTAAAATCACCATCGATGGAGAGCGCCACTGATTAACTGGCACGATCACAGGTACTGGCGGGGCTGCTGTATCTGGCTTCTTCTTGATTGTTACAACTGCACCAGTCTCTGATGGCACGGCGCTAAGACTTACGTTGCCAGAGTACGTCGCTGCACTCACACCCGTCATTGAGCCACCAGAAAAGGTTGAACTGCGGTACTGATACGTATCAAGGTTGAGCATCCATAGATCAGCGCCCAATAACGCCCCAAACTCATTTGCAGAAGTATCCTCCGGATTGGGCGAGACAATGGATGTAATCGGTGGTGGATCTAGGCGGTAGATAGCCAGCCCTGGCTTATATCCCACGCCATCTAACTTTCTGCGATATTCAATCCAGTATGCAGCCTTCCCATCACGGACGTAGAGAGCGCGGACTCCGTTAGCAAAATCACTAGGAGCCAAAGTAACAACTTCAGACTGCCAGATCTGTTTAATCTGTGAATCCTCAAGCAGTCCCATCCGCCACTGGTGGTATGTACTAAGGGGCGATGATGTGGAGACATTTCCCATCACATCGATAGTGCCGCCGTATTCAACTGCCTTGCATGTATCACCCCATGGGCCATCATTTTTGTTGTTCTCACAGCGCAAGAAATTAGTATGGCCCAAACCAAATGTGTGCCCGAGTTCATGGGTGATGACATAGCTCTCTGCAGAATCATGTAAGACCATAATTCCGGATGCAGAGTCCACCCCCCCTACCTGCGCCCGGCCCGACCAGACACAACCGGCTCTGGGAGCCACAACAACTAAGTAGCGCTTGGAATAATCACTAATACCCAAGCGCTCATACGCCTCGGTGCGAATTGAGTTCATGAAAGCAGTGGCTGCAACCCCAACACAGGCCATCTTGGATATTAAGGCAATTGGTTCGGCTAAGACTTTGCCTGTAGTAAAAGAGATTGTGCGATCTTTCGTATCACCATAGAGAGTCGTGAACTTTTTCCAATCAGCACTCACTTCAGTATTGATTAATCTAGCAATCTCGCTCGCATCACCCGGCAGCACCGGCGCACCTGGCCACGTCACTGCAACGACATCAATTACACGCTCATCAACTGCCAGCGCAGGGCTAAGGCCTAGGCCGACAAAGCCAACAATGAGGGCAATAAGTGTCGATAGAGGCTTTCTCATAGGCGCAACTGTAGATGCTCGACCCAAGCCCGTCATTTCCAGCCCACATCCCTGCCACCAATACCCCTAACCCAAATGTGCAATCTCTTACCTTCTCAGCCAAAAGAGTTACCGCCTTACCCGTCTCGCCTAGGATTACTCCATGCGCGTATTCCTTACCGGTGGGGCTGGATTCATAGGTTCGCACCTGTGTGATGCCCTCATCGCCCAAGGCGACACCCCCTCGATCCTGGATAACCTTTCAACCGGGCAGCTCACAAATATCACCCATTTAACTAACAGGGTCGAAATCCACCAAGGCGACATCCGCGATGTCGCACTGGTAAACAAGTTAACTCAAGAATCAGATTTAGTTCTTCATATGGCCGCAGCACTTGGCGTCAACACAATCTTAGAGAAAACCGTTGAATCGGTATCAACAAATTTCACAGGTAGCGAAGTTGTTTTACAAGCCGCCCTAAAACACAACAAGAGAATCATTATCGCTAGCACCTCTGAGATCTATGGCAAGAATCCTGACCAACCTTTAAAGGAAACTCATGATCGCATTGTCGGTGCACCGCAAAAAATCCGCTGGACATACGCCGATGCTAAAGCTCTTGAAGAGGCCATCGCCCATTCACTGTTTTTAACTGAAGGCCTCAAGGTCTCAACAATTAGATTCTTTAATACTGTTGGACCGCGCCAAACAGGCCGCTATGGAATGGTCGTTCCACGCTTTGTGCAATCAGCGATCAAAAATGAGCCCCTCACAATCTACGGCGATGGCACACAATCTCGAGTCTTCTGCCACGTCCTTGATGCAATCGATGCACTCCTTAAAATTACCAAGGATGATAAAACGATCGGTGAGGTCTTCAATGTTGGCGGTGAAGGTGAAACCACAATCCAGCAGCTTGCTGAGAAGATAATCACCAACACACAATCATCCTCAGAGATTACTTACACCCCATACAGCGATGCCTATCCTGCCGGCTTTGAGGACATGCAACGCCGCGTTCCTGACATTACTAAGGCTAAAGTAGCGTTGAATTGGAAACCAACTAGAGATCTGAATCAGATTATTAGTGATGTTGCGGCAAGCTTTAATTAACTAAATCTAAGTAGTTATTTGAAACAAAAATTTTAGAAAGTGACGTCTGCTCAACTAGTTTATAGTTTAATTCCTCAAGATACTCATTGATTTTGGACCCTAAGTCACTCAATTCTACAGGTGACTCAATACAGACGACTCTGGGCCGACAAATCTTCCAGTCATTTGAAGTCAAGACATCAAAATCTGCGCCTTCGACATCAATTGAAATAAATGTTGGTTCTAAGTCCGTCATTGGAAAAACCAAATCTGACATCGGCACGATTGTAAAGGTTTTCTTGCCGATTATTGTTGCTTTACCAGAACTCACTAATTCGTTAGCGATTCTTTCCGAGGTTGTTGAGTACTCATATGGGTATAACTCAAAAAAAGTACTTTTACCGGGTTGACCAACAAGTGATTTAAGGACTGAGTCTCGAGGTCGTATTAACTTTCCTAAAACTTGATTACGGGTAAGCGGATCTACAAGTATGCCCCGCCAACCTAGCCGATAAAAGAAATATGAGTTTGAACCAGAGACTGGGCGACCTGAACCGATATCCATATATCTTCCAAAGTTTTCGGGGCAATACTTATATATAGTTTCGTCCTCGTTAGCTTGGCTAAAGAATTTACGATTTGAAAACTTTACAGAGTATTGATTTAACAAACTTGCAATTAACCCTACGAGCGGTCTACTCGAAATCCATTTACGCATCTACCAAGGCTAACTCTTCAGTTTGACCTGTGATTGCTTTAAAGCTGGATGGCATTTTTAACTTTACCCGTTGTATCAAAGACATATGGCGCTGCCTTCATAATCTCAGCCTCTGAAACTTGATCGTGTTTTGTTACAACAATTGCAATATCAGCTCCAGTCAACGGTGCAGATTCCTTGCCCTGCCAACTTCCAACTACAGAGTCGCTCCACGTCACTACCGCCCCCATATCATCAAGTGCCTCAATCAAATGTTCAGCAGGGGTCTCACGAGTATCAGCAACATTTGGCTTATAAGCAACTCCCACAACCAAGACCTTTTTACCCTTAAGTGAACCACCATTGTCATCTGCCACACGCTTGGCAATGTATTGAGGCATCTCTAGGTTGACTTCATTTGCCCGTGCAATAAAAGTCGCTCGGACTCCATTTTCTAGCGCCAAGTGCGCTAGGTATGAAGGGTCAACAGGAATGCAGTGCCCACCAACACCGGCACTTGGTGAAAACTTCATAAAACCATAAGGCTTGGTATTGGCAGCATCCAGAGTTTCTCTCACGTCAATTCCTAGTGCATGTGAAATCTGAGCGAGCTCATTTACAAGTGCGATGTTTACTTGTCTAAAGGTATTTTCAAATAACTTTGCAGCCTCGGCCACCTCTGGAGAAGAGACTTCAATAAGCTCATCACAAAAGGTTGCATAAAACTCTCGTGTGCGACGCGTCGCCTCGGGTGTTAATCCTGAAAATAGACGGGGAGTATTTTTCTGATTCCACTCAATGCGGCCGGGATCAACGCGCTCTGGTGAGATTGCATACTCATGAGCTAGCAGAGCTTTTGAGTGCTTTTCAATTGTGGGTTTGATGAAATTACGAATAGTGCCAGGAAAAGATGTTGATTCATTAATAATCAGCGCGGGCTTATCTAGATGTTCGGCAATTACTTTGCATGCAGAATCTATATAGGAAAGATCAGGTAAACGCTTGGAGTCCAGCGGGGTTGGAACGGCAATTACAACTATGTCTGAGCCGGCAATATCTGCGCTATTTGAGGTTGCTTTGTAGGTGCCCTTTGCGAGTAAGCCAGCTATAACTGAGCTATCAACACCCTCAATGTGCGAGATCCCCTTATTGAGGCGATCAACAACAACTTGGCTCTTATCAAAACCAACCACAGTGTGATGAGCACCTGCAAAAGCAGAGATAGTCAATCCAACATAGCCCTGCCCAATAATCGAAACCTTCATGCTAAGGCAGCTCTTTATTGGCTTTATTGAGTGGATCTAGTTCAATCATTTTTTGCTTGGCTTGTGCTTTTTCAGATGGGGTTGACTTAGTCGCCCTAAATAGAACCTTCCAAGCATCGTACTCGAGTGGACTAAATTCGACAGCTTTACGAGCGTAAATAATCGCCTGATCTGAAAGATTACTGCGTTCAAGAATATCTACTGCATTTACCAGCTTATAAATGTTTACAGGGTTAAAGTAATTTGGCTGTAGAGCTGACTCCAATTTAACTAAGTCCCCTCCATTTATAGCGTGCAAGTATTTATAGTCAGCGGTAAATGGCGGTAAGGCAACCAGTAGGCCTAATGCCATCCCAGTTGATGCTATTAAGCCGGCAGCAACGACTGGGTCAGCCTTCTTCTTTTTCGCAGATTTCTTACTTCCAGAAGTTATTGCTAGATCAACAGAAGTGGCTCTAGTGGTTCGCTCATATGCAACCATTAATCCAGAAAGCATCCAACCCCAAATCGCTAATCCCAGTTGATTGATACTGATTATTGATTGAACTTGGTAGCAGATCCAAATTGCAGCCAGAGCAACAAAAATAGGATCGTATTGCTTGGTGCGCTTACTTACCTTAAGAATCGCTAAGCCTGCTAGACCAACCATGAATAGGTATGAAAACAGTAAGGGAAATCCACCGTAGGCAAAGAAGTCCAAAACTACATTGTGCGCCGCATTTGAAATCGTTTCTGGCCCTGGCATGTCAGTTGCGGCGCTAAGTGTTCTATACTCTCTAAAATACGTACCATAGGCATCCATTCCAACTCCAGTAAATGGATGATCTATACCCATATTGATTGCTGTATGCCAGTAATTGCCGCGCAAAGACACAGAGCGCTTATAAATATATGCCGCTAGAGGTCCTTTCTGGAGGGCCCCGGCCACAGCCACCACGCCAAGAATTGAAACTGCTATCAAATACAAGGAGGGGAGTTTGAAATCTTTAGTCAGCGAGCGGAGAAGATAGAACCCGACCAAAGCCATTCCCCCTGTAATGAGAACGAGGCCTTGCACCGCGCTCGTTTGAATAATTTCAAGAAAGGTGAGTACCCATAGTAATCCCGCCACCAGACGTAATTTCCAAGATTTTCCTGGCCCTGCCGCAAATGCCAGAATGGCAGTTCCAAACATTCCTAAGAATGCTCCCATGAAGTTTGGGTTACCAAAAGTTCCTAACAGATTCCCATAAATATTAGTCCAGGCTACAAAATCCCCAATTTGCCAAGCCCAGAGCCCATAAGCAAGATTGATTATTCCAGCAACAAAAAATGCATAGAGAATTTTCTTAAAACCTTCTGCGTTACTCAGTGCTGCGCTTCCAAGTGCAAATAAGCTTAAGAAGAAATATGTGAGAAACCCGGTATTGCGCCCAGCCTCACCATAGAAGTTTTGAACAAATGGCGCCGCGCTCGTCATAGCACAAAGCAGAGAGAGGGCTACGAACAAACCAATTGCTCCAAAAAAGAATCTGTTTTCAGACCACATCGATTTGAAGCCACCTCGAATAAGTAGTGCAGCAATACCAAAACTTAAAGTACCAGCTGCCAGGAACTTAGAGATATTTACAGGGTCTGCGACTGGACCTACAACGATAAATACAGTGATAAATGCCGACCCAGCGGCCAATACTTTAACTAAAGTCTTTTCAATCACGCTATTAAGCATGAGTTGAATCCTACTTGATAAGAAAGCCCAAAACCCGGCCCCCTCGTGAGAGAGGACCGGGTTTTGGTACTTAGATCTTTATCAGATCAAAGGTAGAGGCAGGTTATGCCTTTATCTTCTTCTGGATCTTGATTACTAGGTTTGTTAGAGCTGTGATTGCTGCCTTTTGAGCTGCAATCTGAGCCTTTAGATCTGCCATTAATTCAGCAACCTGAGTAGCTAGAGAAGCTACTGCATCAGCGGCATCTTGTGCCGCAGCTGTTGCTGCATCTGCTGCCTCTGCTGCCGCGTTGGCTGCATCAGTTGCCGCGTTGGCTGCATCAGTTGCCTCTGCTGCTGCATCGCCAGCTGCTGATGCTGCAGCTGTTGCTGCATCGTCAGAGACTGTTGCTGTAGCTGAAAGAAGTACTCCACCTAGAGCTCCACCAAGACCAGATACTGTGAAAGCACCTGAAGCGGCTGGAGCATAAGTGGTGTACTGAACTAGTACAGCACCGGCAGACATTGTTGAAGTTGAGCATGTACCTGCGAAGTAAGTACATGAGGCTATTGCAGTTCCACCAAGAACCTTATTTGATGTAAGAGCAACAGATGCTGCACCATCAAATACAGGGTTACCTAGTGAGTCCTTAGCAGAGCGTGTGATGACCATACCTTCACCTGGTGAGTATGAACTCTTATCGAAGCTGATTGTCTCAGTTGCGACAGTTCCACCAAGGGTGAGAGTTACAGTTGTTGTTAAGTATGCAGTTGAAGTTGTAACTGCTGGATCTACCACGCGAACAGTAACTACTGCGCTCTGGCCAGATGTTGAGTTTGATGCAGATGAGAAGGAGAGGTAATACTCACCTGTTCCATCAGCTGCTGCTGTTGGAGTTCCGCAACCTGTAATTACTGATGGTGAAGCAGATACACAAGTAAGTGTTAGACCATCAACTTTGCGGCCACCTGAGTCAGTTGCAGTAATTTCAACTATCTCACCTGAAGTCTTGCCACCAGAGCGAACGATTGTTCCGTAGGCAGTCATTGTGTTATAAGACTTTGTAACTGTAAGTGTAGTTACTGATCCTGTAAATGTGATTGTCTCAGTTCCAATTACTAAACCTGAAGTTGTAGTAGTTGTAACTGTTGCTGTTCCAGCTGTTCCATTTGACCAAACGTTGATGAATTGGCCATTTGCCATGGTTCCAGTTGTAACGCCAGCACCTGTTGCTGGGCGTGTACCGGCTCCATCAGCACTGAAGGTGACGTATCCCTGACCAGCAAGAACTACTGTCATTGACTCACCCTTAAGTGAAGAATTTGTTCCACCAGTTTGAGTAGTTCCTGCAGCATTCTTCTGAACGATCTTGATCACCGCATCAGGAGTTGTGCGAGTTGATGACTTTGAAACAGAGACTGCTGAGTCAGCTGTTGAAGAAGTACCAGCACCCCAAGTAGGGCCACCGGAGCGCATTGTAGAAGTTGAGCTTCCAACCGCTGTTGTATCAGCGGCGACAACTGTGACTGTCCATGAAACAACTGTTGTTGATGTAGTAGCTGCTGCACCAGCAGCAGATACTGTCATGTAGAACTGAACGACATAAGTTCCAGCAGCAGTTGGAGCTACAAGGTTCACACCAAATGTTGAGTTAACTGATGTGTTTGTAGATGCAGCAGATACTGTCAATGAATCTGGGTAACCAGATGATGAGGCTGATGCAACCCAAAGAGCTGCGGCGCTAATTGCAGTTGGGGTGTCGAGTCCAGGAGTTGCAGCTCTCATCTTCACATATGTGTAATCTGGGAAAACAGTTGAAGATGATGACACAGAGCTATCTGTTGGACGGAACTGAATTGTTCCAGCAGTAGATGAATTTGAAGATGTCTTGATCGCAGTAATTGTTACAGAATCCTGTGCAGATGTTGTAACAAAGTTGTGTGACAAAACAGCTGTTGCACTCTCACCCAAAGTAATTGAATCAGTTGCTGAGTCAATTGTGAAGGTGTTTGCAACTACTGTCGCAGATGATGGAACTACGGAAAGCATTCCGAAGCCCAACGCTGCAACTGCAACAAGCGCTACGCGCTTGATGGTTGTCGTTGTAGACATTTGTTTCCTTTCGATTAGTCAAA
>WLNU01000021.1 GCA_009699645.1 Actinomycetota bacterium
GCTTATCCACGAAAAGGTTTGGGTGACGGATCCGAACCATTCCGATAGGAGAAGTACGTGGCCGCAGCAAAGAAAGCAGCACCAAAGAAGCGTCGCAAGAAGGCAGCAGCTCCAGCAGCTGCACCAAAGAAGCGCCGCAAGAAGGCAGCAGCTAAGAAGGCAGCTCCAAAGCGTCGCAAGAAGGCAGCAGCTAAGAAAGCTGCTCCAAAGCGTCGCAAGAAGGCAGCAGCTAAGAAGGCTGCTCCAAAGAAGCGTCGCAAGAAGGCAGCAGCTAAGAAAGCTGCTCCAAAGAAGCGTCGCAAGAAGGCAGCAGCTAAGAAAGCTGCTCCAAAGCGTCGCAAGAAGGCAGCAGCTAAGAAAGCTGCTCCAAAGCGCCGTAAGAAGAAGGCAGCAGCTCCTGCAGCTGCTCCAAAGAAGCGCCGCCGCAAGAAGGCAGCAGCTAAGAAGTAATTATCAATTAAAAAAACCCGCCACTCTATGTGGCGGGTTTTTTTATGCCGATTTTATTCGCAGGTACTCTCACTACGAAAAGATGCTTCTACCCGTAAAAAAATTTCAGATAATACTTTTTGATCCTCTGTAGATAAGTGATCAAGAAAACGAGAGCGCACACTTGCAACGTGCTCAGGGGCTGCAGCCACGATCGCCTTCCAACCCTTAGCTGTCATTACGGCAAAGTAGCCACGTTTATCCGTTGGGCAGGCCTCACGCTTTACCCAACCAGCCTTTTCCATAACCTTCATGCGATGTGATAATCGCGAGCGCGATAAGAGGGTGATAGAGGCGAGCTCGCTCATTCGCAACCGGCGATCTGGGGCATCACTGAGTTGGGCCAAGATTTCATAGTCGGGTATCGAGAGATCATGGCCCTCTAAATCATTATCTAGCGCCTCTAAAAGCCGTCGGCTTGCGATGATATAGCTGCGCCAGGCCTTCATCTCGGCTGGGTTAAGCCAGCGCGGTGCGGTAGCGTTTTGGTCTGGCATGAGGACAGTCTACGCTAACAGTTGAACTTTCAACTAAATTTTTATAAGGGGTTTTGCGCGTGAGTACTAGTACCAGCGGTTTAGATTTTGACCATATCGATTCAACGGTTCGCATTCAAGATGATCTCTATCGCTACTTCAATGGTGCCTGGCTCAAGAGTGCGGTTATACCTGCAGATCGTGCGACAGATGGTGCCTTTGTAACCCTTCGCGATTTATCAGAAAAACAGGTCCGTGCAATTATTGAGAGTGCAACTGGGTCGGCTGAGGCAACCAAGATCAGTGATCTCTATACCTCGTTTATGGATGCAGATGCGATCGAGGCTAAGGGCTTTACTCCAATTCTTAAAGATCTCGCCCTGTGCGATTCGATTCAAACATTGAAGGATTTCATTTCAACTATGTCCTGGCTTGAAGCCCGTGGTCTTGGCGGCATCTTCGGCTCATTCATCTATGCCGATCAAATGGATGCATCAACAAATATCTTGTATCTAGCCCAAGGTGGAATATCACTTCCCGATGAGTCGTATTACCGTGAAGAGCAATATGCCGAAATTCGCAGCGCATTTCTTACCCATGTCCAAACTATGTTCTCACTCGTTGGTATTGCAGGTGGTGGCGATTTAGCTGACAAGATTCTTAAACTTGAAACCCAACTTGCAAGCCATCACTTTGATGCCGTGAAAGATCGCGATGCAACCCTGACATATAACAAGATGAGCCGGGCAGAGGTCATTGCATTAATGCCAGCCTTTGACTTTGAGCTCTACCTATCCGCCGGGGAGATTCCGGCCGTGGTCTTAGATTCAGTCATTGTCCAGCAGCCTCCATTTTTCCAAGGGTTATCTAGCATTCTCTCGGCCTTTGATCGAGATTCATGGGTCGCCTGGCTTAAGTGGAACATCATCAGCGGATCAGCGCCGTATCTCTCCAGTGATTTAGTTGAGCAAAACTTCTCCTTTTACGGCAAAACACTCTCAGGAACGCCAGAGCTACGCCAGCGCTGGAAGCGTGCAGTCTCAGTTGTTGAGGGATCTCTGGGTGAGGCCGTTGGCAAGGTCTATGTCGAGGCGCACTTTCCATCAGAGGCCAAGCGGCGCATGGAAGAGCTCGTTGCCAATTTGATCCAGGCCTATCGCATCAGTATTAATGCAATTGATTGGATGAGCCAAGAGACCAAACTCAAGGCCCTTGAAAAGCTTGGGAAGTTCACCCCAAAGATCGGATATCCCAACAAGTGGCGCGACTATTCGGCGCTAGAGACTAGCCCTAGCGATCTCTTTGCAAATATCGGCCATGTTACAAAGTTTCAACGCAACTTCGAATTAGCAAAAATTGGCAAGGCCGTAGATCGCGATGAGTGGCACATGACTCCGCAGACCGTTAACGCCTATTACAACCCGGTCATGAATGAGATCGTCTTTCCAGCAGCTATTTTGCAGCCCCCTTTCTTTGCACTTGGCGCAGATGATGCCGTTAACTACGGTGGAATCGGAGCGGTGATTGGACATGAAATCGGCCATGGCTTTGATGATCAAGGCTCAAAGTATGACGGCGATGGAGCACTCAATAACTGGTGGAGTGATGGCGACCGCGCAGCATTTGAACTTCGCTCGAATGCCCTCATTGCCCAGTACGACCAACTACGCCCCGAAGAGGTTCCTGACATCCACGTCAATGGCGCACTCACGGTGGGTGAAAATATTGGCGACTTAGGCGGCCTTGCAATTGCTTACAAGGCCTATCAAATATCACTGGGGGGTAAGCCATCCCCCGTCATCGATGGCTTAACTGGGGAACAACGTCTGTTTTTTGGCTGGGCACAAGTCTGGCGTGTCAAAGTGCGACCCGAGGAGCAACGCCGGCGTATCGCAACCGATCCACACTCCCCTAGTGAGTTTCGTTGCAATACGATTGTTAGTAACTTCACGCCTTTCTATGTCGCCTTTGATGTGAGTGAAAAAGATGCGCTGTGGTTGGATGAAAAATCACGCGTTCAGATTTGGTAACTGGTGGCCTTCTCCTTTGACATAAAACATGCAGAGAGCGGCTCACTTGCGCGCGTTGGAACAATCACGACACCACATGGGCAGATTCAAACTCCAGCATTTATTCCGGTAGGCACCAAGGCAACGGTTAAATCTGTACTGCCAGAGGCGATGGCCGATCTTGGTGCGCAAGCGCTATTGGCCAATGCCTACCATCTCTATTTACAACCAGGTGCAGATATCCTCGATGAGGCTGGCGGGCTTGGCGAATTCATGAACTGGCCGGGGCCAACATTTACCGACTCAGGTGGCTTTCAAGTTTTATCACTCGGTGTTGGTTTTAAAAAAGTATTGGCTATGGATGCAAAGACTTTCAGGCGAGATGATGTCATCGCCGATAATAAAGAGCGCCTGGCCCATGTCGATGATGAGGGCGTAACTTTCAAATCACATTTAGATGGTTCGATGCACCGATTTACCCCCGAGGTTTCGATGCAGGTTCAACATCAGATTGGCGCCGACATCATCTTTGCATTTGATGAGTGCACCACTTTGCACAACACCCGTCCCTATCAAGTGCTGGCCATGGATCGCACCTATGCATGGGCGATGCGCTGTTTAGATGAACACAAGCGCCTCACCGATGAGCGAAGTGCTAAGCCCTATCAAGCACTCTTTGGTGTTATCCAAGGCGCCCAGTATGAAGATCTGCGCAAAAAAGCCGCCGGTGATTTAGGCCAGATGCAGTCATCGGGCATGAGCTTTGATGGCTTTGGAATCGGTGGAGCCCTTGATAAGGGCGCACTCGGCACAATCGTTTCCTGGGTCAATCAGATATTGCCTGAGAATAAACCTAAGCATTTATTGGGAATCGGTGCGCCAGAGGATTTATTTGTCGGAGTGGAAAACGGCATCGATACTTTTGACTGCGTTTTAGCCTCTCGAATAGCACGCACAAGCGCGGTGTATACGATGGAGGGGCGTTTTAACCTATCTAATAGCGGTTTTAAGCGCGATTTTACGGCCATTGACGATGAATGTGACTGTTACACGTGCACGCACTACACACGGGCCTATATGCACCATGTATTTCGTGGCAAAGAGATCATCTCAGCCACCCTTGCAACAATTCATAACGAGCGATTCATCGTGCGCTTAGTCGATCAGATGCGACAGGCGCTACTGGATGGCAACTTCAAAGAAATGAAGGCCGATTTCCTTGGTCGCTACAAGCATCGCAGCGGTCAGGCCAGCGACTAGCCGCCCTTACTTTTTAAGAGCTAGTCGGGCCTCGCGGCGGATGCGCTGTTCTGCCGGATCTGGGACTGGAACGGCTGAGATTAAGCGGCGGGTGTAATCATTTTTTGGAGTCTTCAGGATCTGATCACGATCGCCAACTTCGACAAGTAGACCATCCTGCATCACTGCAATACGGTGGGCCAAAATATCAACGACAGCTAAGTCATGGCTAATGAAAAGACAGGCAAAGTTCAACTTTTCTTGTAGTTCCTGCAGCAGGTCAAGGAATCTAGCTTGTACTGAAACATCTAAAGCAGATGTTGGCTCATCGGCAATTAATAAATCGGGTGTTAATGCAAGGGCGCGCGCAATACCTACGCGCTGGCGCTGTCCGCCAGATAGCTCGTGCGGATAACGGTTGCGGTAGCTGCGTGGAAGCTCTACTTGATCCAGTAAATCCTCAATCATGCTCGCAAGTTCTGGGCCTTTAGCGATCTTAGCTAAGAAAAGCGGTTCACCAATAGATTCACCGATTGGCAGGCGTGGGTTGAGTGATGAAGCTGGATCTTGAAAGACGATGCCTGTATGGCGACGGATAGAAAAGAGCTCTTTTTGCGTTGCATGGCTAATATCTTTACCAACTATCTCTAGTGAGCCTTCCTTAATGGGAAGCAATCCAATTGCTGCACGGCCCACAGTCGTCTTACCTGAACCAGATTCGCCCACAAGGCCGACAATCTCACCTGGATAAATCTCTAGGTTAAAGTTCTTAACGGCGACAAAAGCTGGGATTCGACCGCGCTTTGGATATTCAATGGTGACATTTTCTAACTTCAAAACTGGTGCTGGTTTAGCGTTTTCCTTATATGGCAAGGAACGCTTTTTTGTAGAACCCAGCTTTGGAACTGCTCCAAGAAGTTGTTGGGTATAGGGATGCGTTGGCTTATTGAAGATCTGATCAGCGGTTCCAGATTCAACAGTGATTCCATCCTTCATAACAAGGATGTGATCAGCCATGTCTGCAACAACACCCATGTCATGGGTAATAAGAAGAATCGCTGAGTTGAGCTTGTCCTTAAGGCCACGCATTAAATCCAAAATTTCAGCTTGAACAGTTACATCAAGTGCCGTTGTTGGTTCATCGGCCACTAAAAGACCTGGATCACAAGCAAGTGCCTGAGCGATCATTGCGCGCTGACGCTGTCCACCAGATAGTTGGTGTGGGTACTTATCAATTGATTTTTCAGGATCTGGAATATCAACCATAGTGATGAGTTCAACTGCGCGAGCATGTGCCTCTTTTGGGCCCATATCAAAGTGGTTGCGAAGTGTTTCCATGATCTGGAAACCAATTGTGTAAATCGGATTTAACGCCGTCATTGGCTCCTGAAAAATATATGCAACTTCTTTTCCACGGAACTTACGAAGAGTTACAGCCTTAGCGTTAAGCATCTCCTGGTCTTTAACTTTGACAGATCCAGAAATACGGGCATTTGATGCCAACAATGACATCAAGCCGAGGGCGGTAGTCGATTTACCAGAACCAGATTCACCAACGATGGCGGTGACTTTGCCGGGTTCTAGCGAAAGGTTCATCCCGATAACAGCTGGGTACCAAACGCCATCTACCCAGAAATCAACATTAAAATCTTTGATTTCTAAAACTGGCTTGCTCATTTGGTTGACCCCATCTGTGAGAAACTTAGGACATGACGAATAGTGAAAAGTTCAGACCCGGCAGCGCCATTGCTAGCGGATGGATTCTTATCGCCTTCTTTGTCGGATTTATTATTCAAAGTTTTTTCTATGGCGGCGACATAATCCTGACGATTGGAATCTGTGGAGCCGGTGCCTTTGGTTCTTATCTGCTCTTCCTTAAGCCCTATGTTCTGCTCTTTGACGAAGGCATCAAGATTGTTAACCCAACCAAAGAGATCACTGCTACCTGGGATTTGGTTGAGGAGATCGAGACCAAATACACCATGTCCATCCAGATCAGAGACAAGACCTACTACGCCTGGGCCGCTCCAGCGCCGAGTGGTCGACATAGTAGAAGAATGCACGCGACTGATCTTATTCCCGGCGCTAATGCTCCGAGACGTGTAGGAGACTCGCTTAAAAGTGACTCTGGTGTCTGTGCTTACATGGCTAACATTAGAAGAAAAGATTGTGTTGTTGGTGGTTCTAGCGAGTTTGAAATCATTAGCAATAACACCGGGCTGTACATCTTTGCAGCATTGGTACTCATCGGAGCAGCAGCGGCTTTTGTCTAGAGAATTAATCATTGGTTTGCGCCAACTTTCGTGCTGTCGCTGATTCTTGACGCTCTTTTTTAGAGATTCGGCGGCGCTGGCGTGGATCAAATGCATCACGCAATCCATCACCAATAAAGTTAATGCTAAGAGCGATAGAGATAATAAATAAACCTGGGTACCAAAACAGCCATGGACGTGTTGTAAATGAGTCCTGATATTGGCTAATCAGCAGACCCAATGAAACATCGGGTGGAACCACACCAAAACCAATATAGCTAAGCGCCGTTTCAAGCAAGATCGCACCTGACAGCAAGAGAGTTACCGAAACAATAATGACACCTATTGCATTGGGCAAAATGTGCTTAAAGATAATGCGCTTATTTGTTGCTCCTGCAACACGGGCGGCATCAACAAACTCTCGTTCACGAAGTGACAAGAATTCACCACGAACAAGACGTGAAAGACCGGTCCACGCAAACAAACCGAGCAAGAGCGCTAGAAATACCGCTCCAAGATTTCCATAACGATAACCAATAACAGAACCGATAATGATTACTGGAATTGTGATCATGAAGTCTACAAAACGCATAAGAATCGCATCAATGCGTCCTCGGTAGAAGCCAGCAATGGATCCAACGATTACTCCAAGGGTTGCACCAATCACTCCAATAATCACCATTACAGATAAAGAACGTTGAGTACCCTTCATTACCAATGAGAAGTAATCTCGACCGATATCGTCTTGCCCAAATGGATGTGTTCCCAATCCAACTCCCTGTCCGCCTAAAAACTTTGGAAGAAGTGAAATTGTTGGGCAACCCACTGTGTCATTAGGGCAGTCACCAAAACGAAGCTCTGGCAGATCCTCTGGTGTCCACTTCCACCAACCCGGAACCCTCAACACACCAAAAAGTCTCCATTCTAATGCAGTAAATGCAAGAAGAACTATTCCAGTAATGGTGCCTAAAGAAATAACAGCAGCACGGTGGCGGAAGAATCGCTTACGAACAATTTGACCTTGGCTTAAGCCTTCAATCTCTTTATTTTGAATGGCGTTTTCACCGGAAAGAACTTCAGTCGACTCAACACTGGCCTTTGATTTGCGTGCCATCTTTATGCACCACTTCCAACTCGAATACGTGGGTCTAAGGCTGAGTACAACAAATCTGCAACAAAGTTAGCTAAGACTGCCATTGTGGCTGTAACAAAGAAAACACCCATCAACAGATTAAGATCTTGGCTTCGAATACCTTGTAGGGCCAAAGTACCCATACCTGACCAAGCAAACACGCTTTCGGTAATAAAGGCTCCCCCGATCACACCTGCAAAATCTGCGACCAAGATAGTTGCCATCGGAATCATTGTGTTTCGGAAAGCATGGCGCATAATCACTGTGCGCTCTGAAAGCCCTTTGGCGCGTGCAGTACGAATGTAATCTTGATTCAAAACTTCTAGCAAAGTGCCACGGGCGAATCTGATATATCCAGCAAAACCGATAAGTGTCAGTGCAAGTGTCGGCAAGAATAGGTGGGTAACCACATCTAAACTTGAAATCCAAAAATCCATTGTATCTAAATCTAGCAAGTCATTTCGTTCACCAACGGTTGGAACAGGGCGATAGTTAATCGCATCTGTTTCCATATATGGCTTCCAGGTCTGCATGAACTTATCGATTAGTACCAAACTAGCTGAAAGAACTGCTGTGATAATCGTAGTTCGAACAATCGGTGCACGATCAATCTTAGAAAATGCAAGACCTACAAAGACTGCAGTGGTGATCAATACGCATGCCATCAGAAAAATGCTGAGGGCACCTGGATAATTATCAAAGACCCAATTGACTGGATAGAAAGCCAAGACGGAAAGTCCAGCCATTGTTAGCGATGCTCGAAGAGCAGCCTTATTGATTAGGCCCACTGAAAGTTGAGTAACACCAAATGCAATTCCAATAGAAAGAGCTAGAACAACAATTGGACCAAGTGATGGATTGAGTAGCCAACCTGTTACTCCAAATATGGCTACCAAACTGCTTGATACAACAAAAGCAATGCCGTACGTACTCCAGTAAGTTTTACGTGTGCCACCAACAACAGATGCCCAGAATAAACCACTGACCAGGCCGATTCCGACTATCCAATTAATCGGAATAGTCGGCTCCCGCAGAAAATCATTAAATGAAATCGCTAGATACTCTTTGAGAAGAACGGCCACCCAGAAAACTGGGAGCGAGAAAAGTAGAAAAGCAATAAATGTCATTGAGTAGTCGAAGCGACTGTATTGTCGTAGAGCGGTAACAATACCAATCATAATTCCAAGGACGGCTGCAAACATGGTTGCTGCAAGTACCAGGCGAAGTGTTACAGGAATTGCCAGAGCTAAAGATTCAATTACGGCCAAACCATCTCGACCGGTACCAAAGTTGGGTTGACCAATAAAGATCCCGAAAACTCCTCTGAGCCAAATAAAGTAACGAAGAGGTGGAGGAACATCTAGTTGGAGCTCTCTGGTCAAAGCCAGGATTTTTGCGTCTCTGTCTGGATCTGTACTTAATCTTAGATCGGCCAATGGGTCGGCTGAAATGGCTGCCAAGTTGTACAAAATAAAACTAGATCCAAAGAGAATGACACCCAAGACTCCGAGCCGTCTAAGAATAAAGGCCGTCATGTGCTGTGTATTCCTCCCAAATCAAATTTACATCAAATGCAACTGGCCACAATACAGCCGAAGGACGCTCGGAGAGTAATCTCCGAGCGTCCAAAGGACTGAATATGTATTACTAACTAAGGTAATTAATCCTTAGTATGACCACTCCCAGTAATTCCATGTCAACTGAGGTGACAATGGAGCTGGCTTTACACCCTTGAGTTCCTTGTTAATTGCATTAACACCTGGGTGAACGAAGACCGGAAGTGATACAGCATCCGCAAATAGTGCACGGTCAGCTGTAATGTATTTCTGGAAAAGGATTGAATCCTTCACGGATACGTCTAGTTCAGTACAGACCTGATCTACAATCTTATTGGAGTAACCCATAACGTAGTTTGATCCGCCTGTTGTCTCTAGAACTGAGCATGACTGCTTCTGTGTTACTGAGCTTGAAACCCAAGCAAAGAAGAACGCGTCATACTTTCCATTTCCAAGAAGTGCGCCCCAACCACTCTGAACATCTCCTACTAGTTCAAAGCCGACCTTTGCCATGTTTGCCTTAGCTAGGGCGAACTCGGCAGCACGTCGAGTGTTTCCACCCGGAACCAATACATTTACCTTGATTGGGCTCTTGAGTGCATCTGGGTAGAACTTCTGTATCAAAGCAAGTGCTGACTTGTTACGTGTCTCTTGTGTTCCACGAGTGTAGAACGCTGAACCGTTAACAGCACAGATCTTGTCGTATGCAGCAGTTCCTGGCGCAACCCAAGCAGTACATAGAGGCTTTGTGACTCCGTTAATTGGAGCAATAAGCTTTTCCATGATTTCATTGCGAGGAAGTGCGAGTAAGAATGCTTGACGAAGTGCTTTAGCCTTCGCGCCACCCTTGACTGAGAAAATACCTGAGTATGGAGGCTCACCTTCTACGCTGTCGTAGTGTAAATCCCAGTGCTCATATACAGCTTGTTCTCCACCAGTCACATTTACAGCAGAAATCTTCTTCAGTGCAGCAACACCATCTGCTGTTGCCTGCCCTGCGTAGATATCAAGCTCACCATTTGCAAGTGCCTGAACTGCAGCAGTTCCGTCGGTGATTACCTTAAATACGATTGTGTCAATCGTGCCAGTCATCTTTGGCCCTGAGTTGTACTTAGGGTTCAGTTTCATAGTCATAGAAGTCTTTGCGACTGCGCTTTCAACTATGAATCCACCGTTGGAGATTAGAAGCAATGGATTGGTGTCCTTGTTGATTGTTGTAATTGAGTAATCCTCAGACCAGACCTTACCCATTTTCTTAAGAAGAGCAGTTTCCTTATTCTTGTAGGCAGCTAAAAAGCGCTCCTTCGCAGAAAGGTTTGCTGATGCACTCTGAAGCGCATCTTTTCCTTCAGCTAACAAAACCATTGCGTGAACTGGTGCTGGTCCTGGACCATAAAGATCCCAGTTTGCGATTGGACTCTTCCAGCGCAGGGTTACAGACATTTCATCAGAAGAAAGAAGTGGCTCTCCTACAATGTTCTTATGGTAAGTGCTTCCATAGCCTTGACCATTGAAAGCAGGCTTTTCAGTCTTGCTAGCTGGATCGCCAAGTCCTGCAGCGATTGAGTACTCGTCACTTCCAAGAATATGTGAAAGCAGAAGGTCTACTCCTGTGATTGGAGTTCCATCTGACCAAACGCGTCCTGGTGCAACTGTGTACTGAACACGGAAATCAGTCTTTGAATTCTTTACAATTTTGTAAGAACCAAAAATTGTGTTCTTGACAAGTTCTTTCTTTTCGTTGTAATAATTAAAACCCATGCCTGTCAAAGCGGCCTGGTCAGTACAAACAGTGCTGTTTGTAGTTGATAGACCACAGTTGAGACCGGTCTGGACGTTTGTGTGGTGAATTACTACCGTTGAACGTGTTGCCGCTTGTGCTGGCGTCAGTAGTGATACTGCCAAGGCACTTGAGGCAACTACAGCTAGTGCAAACTTTGCACCGCGTGTTAGCTTCATTTTTTCTCCTCGAGGGTTAGTAAGGCCCGCCGTGGAGAGTCGACCTGCCCCACGCTCGTGCCTTTGGTGCGGAGAGTGTGCCCTACGGTGAGCGTGAGGGTCAATTGTGAGTTGAGGGATCTTGAGCCTGCATTGATAACGATTGGGCTTCAATTACGGGAAATATAGGGCCCAGAACTCCCCCCCCCCTAAGGCCCTGGTAATTCCTGGAGCCCTGGAGTTCATGGAGGGATACATATACGTTGAGAAAGAGAAAGCGCCCAACTGCATCGCTGCAGTTGGGCGCTTATTTCCCTCGAATAGGAAGGCGTTAGCCGATCTTTGCTACCTGAGCAAGTGACTTTGCAAGTAGCGCTCCATCGATTACTGAGAAGCCAAGGGCTCCACCAACATCCTTTGAACACTTTGTGCTCAAAACATAGTTGGCATAGGCCTTAACTGCAGCTGCCTTTGTCTTATCTGGGTATGCAGTATCAGCAAGTAAGTAAGAGACGATACCAAGTGTGTAGGCGCCCTTCTCCTTTGTTGCATAGTCGAATGTAAGGAAGCCGTTTGCATCCTGTGTTGCAGATGCAAGGAATGCACCTACACCAGTTGAATCTGGAGCAGCTGATGAACCAGCTGGGTTAATCACGTTTGCCATCTTTAGGTTGTTAGCTACTGCATAGTTACTCTCAGCGTATGTGATTGAGTAAGGAGTCTTACCGGCAAGCTGTGCAACACCAGTTGAAGAGTTTGCACCAACAACGCGACCTAAGTTAGCAACGGCGTTGATATCTCCTGGGAAAGAGTCCTTGAATACTTTGTTCTTAGACTTAGTCCAGACAGTTGAAGCAGACTTATTTAAATAGTTTGTGAAGTTCTCAGATGTTCCTGAGGAATCAGAGCGATAAACAACTTTGATCGGCTTATCTGGCAATGTATAGCGCGTTGAAACTATTTGAGTACGCAAAACAATTGGGTTGCCCTTTGCATCCTTCTTTGGATTTCCATTGGCATCTAGCTTGTAAATAACTTTAGTTGACTGGCGATTGTTATCTGCAACGATTGCTGCATCGTTCCAACGTGTGATAGTTCCGCCGAAGATTCCAGCGATTGTTGACGCTGAGAGCTGGAGAGTGGTCTTCGATGGCAAGTTGTGCAAAACTGCGATTGGCGCTGCAACTAGTGGAATGTGAATAAGTGTTGAGCGCTTTGATGCGGCTGTGTAGGCACCATCTGACATCCAGAAGTCACCGATCGACTTGTCTGAGTTAGCTTGTCCTGTGCCCGATGATGATGATGCATAAACATATGTATGGCCTGAACCACTGCCAGCAAAGCCAGCTTTGCAGCCTTCGATAAGGAGTGCAGGAAATGAAGCACCTGAGCCCTGTAGATCAACTGCATATGCAGGAGTTCCTGCTACTAAACCAAACGCGAGTGCAAGAGTTGCAACTTTCGCGAGCTTTGAAATTCTCAATGTATTCCCCTTTTATTGGTGATGGCTTGAATTACAGGGAGAATTTATGGTTTTAAGGTTAATAAAATGACCTTAATTCCTGAACACAAGCCAACGCTTAGATGAACAACAGGTTAATGATTAACCGAAGCGGCCAGTGACGTAGTTCTCTGTACGTTGATCTTGAGGCCTGGAAAAGATCTCACTTGTTGGCGCAACTTCGATCATCTGTCCTGGGCCGCCATCGGATAAGAAGAAGGCGGTGTAGTCAGATACACGGGCAGCTTGCTGCATATTGTGGGTCACGATGATGATTGTCATGGTGTCAGATAAGTGACGGATCGTCTCTTCAATGCGCAGGGTAGAACCAGGATCAAGGGCCGAACATGGCTCATCCATTAAAAGAACTTGTGGGCGAACGGCCAGGGCGCGAGCGATGCATAAACGCTGCTGCTGTCCGCCCGATAGTGATCCACCATGAGCACCTAGGCGATCCTTCACTTCACTCCAGAGCCCGGCGCGCTCTAAAGACTCTTCCAACAGCTCATCTTTATTCTCTACTTTAATCTGGGCAAGTTTAAGACCTGATAAAACATTTTCACCGATTGTCATCGATGGAAATGGATTTGGCTTTTGAAAGACCATACCGATTTGGAGACGAATCTTTGTGACATCGGTACCAGGCGCGTAAACATCTTTTCCATCGAGTAAAACCTCTCCCGCCATGGCAGCTCCTGGAATGAACTCATGCATGCGGTTAATAGTGCGAATAAACGTTGATTTTCCACAGCCAGATGGGCCAATTAATGCAGTTACAGTTCCTGCAGCAAAATCAAGTGAGATATCTGAAAGCACATGGTTCTTGCTAAACCATGCATGAACACCACGGGTTTCAAGTCCAGTTCCCATGGCACGAAGTCCAGGGGTTTTAATGGGCTTAGCCTGTGCAACACTGGCTAATGAACTTGGCTTAACATGTGTATCCATTTTTTCCTTCTCACTTTCAGGTGATGTTGTCATGTGGCAGCCTTTCTAGTGCTTAAGAAACGTGCCAGAGTAAAGAGAATTAAGACCAAACCAACTAGAACTAATAGACCAGCCCATGCTCGAGTAATCGCTTCTGGGGATCCTGCATTGAAAGATTTCCAAATGTAATAAGGCAGTGAGCCCATAGGTCCGTTGAAGGCGTTGGGATTTACTCGATCGCCACCACCAGTGAGTAAAAGAATCGGTGCAGTTTCACCAGCAATACGCGCAACGCCTAAAATTATCGCCGTCACCAGACCACTTTTAGCAGCTGGCAAGACAATCATGGCAACTGTGCGCCATTGGGTTCCACCCAGAGCCGTACCAGCCTCACGTAATTCATTGGGAATTAAATTTAAAACCTCTTGAGATGTTCGAGCAATCGTTGGGATCATCAAAATTGTTAGGGAGAGTGAGCCCATCAATCCCGAGTATGCCTTTGTAATGGGATACAAGATTGCA
>WLNU01000022.1 GCA_009699645.1 Actinomycetota bacterium
GATGACTGCTAAATAATTCTGCGGTGAAGCCACGTTTCTCCTCCTTGTGAACCATAAACCTCAACTTGAGCCTTATAATTCAATGTTTTTCGATAGGGCGAACGTAAAGTGCGCGCGCTCCTTAAGCAAACACCGACTCGATTTATTTTTCTTCGTGTCGAATTAATTATTTAACGATGGGTGCATGTGGTGCAGTCAGATCTATCCGAAATATTTTCGAATTCTCAGGTTGTGCGATTAAAGCCTTATAAACCTTTACTTTTAGAGCACTCTCTCCCTCTTGTCCCCACAAAAGTTCAATCGATTTCCCGCCATCCACGATCTCTAAGACATATGCCTGAGCGCTTCGTACCTTCACTAATACCACCGACTCAGCAATCTCTGCCGGTAGAGCCATTAAGAAGGCAGCGGCCTCCACTGCCGATTCAGCCGTTGGTGCGAGAATGCGTGGCAAGCCTTTTACGGAATCGGTGGGAGTTGGAAAGCTGACTCCGTCGGCATCTATAGCCTGATTGTCATAGAGGGCTATAGGGGTTCGTTTGCTCAGAGTAATCGTAACTTTTCCACTTATCCAATTTCTTGAGACATCGGCTTTTTTTATCCAGAGATTTTTTTCAAACTCTGCTGCAACCTTCCGAGGCTCTACTCGCGCTAATTTTTCTCCAGGGACAATAGTTGAGCTCATAAGCGTGGTGGAGCCTTTAATCTCTACAGAGCTAACAGTGAATAAGCTCGACCAGCCTAAAATATATCCCGCGGTAGCAAATATCAGGACTCCTAGTGCAATAAATAGCCGTTGCTTTTTCATCTAGGGAAATCGTCTGATTAATCCATCGACGATGATGGGTGCTAATGAACTTACATCGCCTGCGCCTAAGGTAATAATGACATCACCTGGCTGGGCCGATTCGATAACGCTATCTGTGACCTCAATAAAATTGGGCTTGTATTCACCATTGCTCATCAGATCTGTAATCATCTGTGAGGTAACCCCAGGAATTGGTTTTTCACTCGCGGCATAGACCTCTAAAACAATTGCGCGATCTGCCAGTGAAAGCGATCGTGCAAAGCCGGCGGCAAAGGCGGCCGTGCGTGAATAGCGATGTGGTTGAAAAATTACGATTAACCGGCCATCTCCGCTATATCTACGGGCCGCTTGCAATGTTGCATCGATCTCGGTGGGGTGATGTCCATAATCATCGATGACGCGTATGCCATGGACCGTTCCTTTAACCTCAAAGCGGCGACCCGTACCGCGAAACATCGCTAGCCCCTGCAGCAAATCCGATGCACTAAAGCCAAGTTGTAATCCAGTTGCAAGGGCTGCGGCCGCATTTAATAGGTTGTGATGGCCGGGCACTTGCAGCTCTATAAATCCAATGCTCTTTCCATGCCAAAGAGCTCGGGCATGCGAGCCCATAGCTAGAAGCTCTATCGAATCTAGGGTGAGATCACTGCCTTCGCCCACACCATATGAGATGCAGGTTAACTCCTTCATATGCTCGGCAAGGGCAACTGCGCCAGCATCGTCGGCGCAGTAGGTTAAGAAGCCATCTCTACGTATGGTGGCTGCAAAGCTTTTAAATGCATCCTCAACTGCAGCAGGTGTTGCAAAAAAATCTACGTGATCATGTTCGATATTCGTCACGATAGCTGCAAAAGGGTGGTACTCGATAAATGAGCCATCGGATTCATCGGCCTCGGCAACAAAGATCTCACCAGTGCCACGGTGGGCGTTTGAGCCAGATGCGGTGATTGTGCCTCCAATAGCAAATGAGGGATCTGCGCCACAGGCTTGTAGTGCAACTGCCAACATCGATGATGTAGTTGTCTTTCCGTGGGTTCCTGCAACCGCGATGCTCGTTGACTCTGACATAAAAATCGAGAGTGCGGCCGCACGGGTTAACACAGTTACTCCAAGCTCCTGCGCACGCATGAGTTCAGGATTACTAGATGAAATAGCCGTTGAGAAGACGACAAGATCTGCCCCATCAACATTTTCTGCCGCGTGTGATGTTGCAATCGATGCACCCAATGCAACGAGGGCTTTCACAACTGAAGAATCCTTATTATCTGAGCCGCTCACATGTATCGAGTGCGATAGTGCGATACGTGCCAAGCCACTCATGCCAGCACCACCGATTCCGATAAAGTGCACGCGCTTTCCGATAAGGGATTTCAAAGTTGGCCTCATCGTTTGGCAATCGCAAACTCGCCAAGTGCGACGATTTTTTCGGCCGCCTCTAAATCAAGGGAGGATCCATCCTCGGGTGCTGCTGCAGAGTTCATGAGCAACTCATCTATGTGCTCTATCAAATATGTCGAAGTAAATTGAGATTGTTCGACAACTTGAGCCCGTTTATCGGCGACGAGTGTGCGAGCATTAAAGAACTGCTCGCCATTTCCAATTGGTAGTGGCACAAAAAGAGCGTATCTCCCAAGGGCTCGGAATTCACAGCAAGTCACTGCGCCGCTTCGGGCAATGATTACATCACTTGCTAAATAGGCATCGGCCATCGCATCGACGTAGCCAACAGGATGATAGGCACCTTCTGCCTTGGGCAGTGAGTTAGCCCGCCCTACCGAGTGCAGAATTGATAGACCCTTTGATAAAAGTGCAGGGACTGCTCCTGCAATCTCTTTATTAATAGCTACCGAGCCTTGAGATCCACCCATAACAAATATTAATGGCGCTTTTTCATCAAAGCCCAGACGCTTCTTTGCGCCAAGCCGCGCGCCTTTGAAATCGCTGCGCGAGGCGGTAAATGCCGATGCGACATCCCTTCGCAGTGGAGTGCCTGTAAGGAGGGCATCTGTGAACTTTCGAGAGTCAACAGGGTTTGCAACAGCTATATACGGTGTCATCAATGCGCCTAAGCCATTTGCCCAGCCAGGCTTAGCATTTGCCTCGTGAATCACGGTTGGAAGCCTGGTGATACGTGCAGCTAAATACGCTGGGGCGCTTACATATCCCCCAAATCCAATTAAGAGATCGGCATCGCGCAGAATAATTCGAGATGCACTCACTGCTTTTAGTAACTGTCCTGGAACTTGAAGCCAAGTAAGTGATGGCTTGCGTGCAACTGCAACCTTTGGGATATGGCTCACCGTAAATCCAGCTGCAGGAATAATTGTATTTTCTAATCCACCTTCAGTACCGATAAATACAATCAGATCATCGGGATGAGCAGAGCGCCAAGCGCGCGCTACCGCTAAGGCGGGTTCAATATGTCCGGCAGTTCCACCGCCTGCCAAAACTATCGTAGCCATGTGAACTCACTCTTTTTCAACTCGTCAAAGATCGCAGGATCGCGCCGTGCTGCACCGATTACAAAACCAATCCCCATATAGGTTGCAATAAGGGCCGAACCACCGTAAGAGACAAGAGGCAATGTAACTCCTACAACTGGAATAACACTCAGAGTCGAACCAATATTGAGAATCGTTTGAATAGCTATCCAACAGCCAATACCGGAGCTGACATAGCGCACCATTGGATCTTTAGCGCGCAGTGCGATCTTAAAGATTGAAAACAACAGAACGCTGAGCAGGGCGAGTGTCGATAGGGTTCCAAATAAACCTAACTCTTCACCGATTACCGAGAAGATAAAATCAGTATGAGCTTGAGACAAGTTGCCCCATTTTTGACGACTTGCGCCTAAGCCAACTCCGAATAATCCGCCACTTGCTAGCCCTAATAAACTATGGGCCGGTTGCCACCCGAAGTTTTTATACTGATCTTCAGCAAATGGATTAAGAAAGACGGCAAAGCGCTGCATGCGATATGGCGCAGCGACAATGAGTGCGGCGATACCTGCAAAGCCCATAGTGAGCAGACCTGCAAAGACTCCTAAGCGAACCCCTGAGACCCATAAGAGGCCGGCCAGGATGAAGGCCAAGACTGAGGCGGTACCTAAATCACGGCCTAACAAAATAAGGATTATGCAGAGCGCAAAGGCAGGAGCGATCAAAGTAATGACATTGGTTTGTGCTGTGCCATTGCGTTCGCGCTTGGCCAGTATGAACCCGGCCCATAAAATCATTAAAAACTTAGCTATCTCACTGGGTTGTACGTCTACGAAACCAAGACTAATCCAGTTGCGGTTGCCGTTAACGCTCTTACCGATTACCTGCACTGCCACTAATAGTGCGATTGAAATGAGTACTCCAGAACGGGCGATTATTTTCCAGCGGGCGAGTGAAAGCCGTGATAATGCCCACGCCATTGGAATTGAGATAATAAGAAAGATTATTTGTCGAAGGGCTATCGCATACGTCGCACCCTTGGATTCGAGGGAGTGAATCGAGGATGCTGAAAAGACCATGACTACGCCTAAAACGCTTAAACTCGCAGTGCTCACTATTAGCATGTAGTACAAGTTGACAGGCTTAGTAAAGAAATTCTCTCGAGTGTTAGATTTCATCGCTGACCAGTTTCTTTACCGCCGCGGCGAATCGATCTCCGCGATCTGCATATGAAATGAATTGATCCATCGATGCACATGCCGGCGCCATTAAGACTGTATCCCCCGGTGCGGCAAAGCCCTTCGCAGCCGTGACAACACTCTCCATCAAGGCATTAGATTCTCCACCTTTAATGTAGTCGGCATCTATTTTAATTCGTGGGGTATCAGGTGCAAATTTGAGAAAAGCCGTTTCAATTAAATCTCGATCTGCACCGATTAAAATCACTGCTTTGATTCGATCCTTCGTGCGCTCAACAAGGGCCTTCATATCGGCGCCTTTGGCCAGACCGCCAGCGATCCAAATGACCGATAAGTGAGAGAGGATTGAGGCTGCGGCCGCATGTGGGTTAGTCGCCTTTGAATCATCAATCCAGGAAATACCCTGGGCGCTTGCGATAGTTTCGATGCGGTGGCGACCAGGATGAAAATCGATGAGCGCGCCTTGAATATCTAGATATGAAACACCGACCGAGCGGGCTAAGCCGGAAGCTGCAAGGGCGTTAGAAACACTGTGCGGCAGAGTGGGCACAATGTCATTGATCTGGGCAATCATCTGCGCCTCTTGGGGATCACTGACGAAGGCGCGATCTATCAAGAGGTTTTCAACAAGGCCGAGTTCTCCAGGTGAAGGTGTATCGAGTGAGAAAAATACTTTACGACCTTTCCATGTATGAGCACGTTTAACAATCTCTCCATCATCGCCATTCAATATCGCCATATCTGAGTGGCGTAGAAGCGATAACTTTGCCTCGCAATAGGCATCAAAGCCTCCATGCCAATCCAAGTGATCTTCGGCGATATTCAAAATCGCAGAGCTAACAAAGTGCGCTGACTTCATCCAATGGAGTTGAAAAGATGAGAGCTCAATAATTAAATAGTCGAAACTATCTTTATGGGTAACTGCATCAATCACGGTATCGCCAACATTGCCACATGCCACGGCCTTTAATCCAGCGCGTTGCAACATGGCTGCAGCCATTTCAACGGTTGTGGTCTTGCCATTTGTTCCAGTTAACGCTAACCATTTTTGATGTGGTGATCGCTCCTGAGCGATACTCCACGCGATATCTATCTCATTCAAAATCTCTATGCCGGCAGCGATGCAAGCCGCAATTAAAGGATGGTTCTCTTTCCAGCCTGGAGAGATTACGACCGCCGAATACTGACTCACCTCAACTGATTGCGGGGCAAGGAGGGTGAACTCAGTTTTTAGATTGGGATTTTCATCGACGATAGTGACCTTTGCTCCTTCAGTAGCAAGAAAGCGAGCTACCGAACTTCCAGTGACACCCCCGCCTGCAACAAGTACTGTCCGGCCTGCAAAGTTAAGAGACATCGAGGCTACTTAACTACCCACTGGGCGTAGAAGAGACCTAAGCCAAGGGCGACTGATAGGCCGGCAATAATCCAGAAGCGAATCACTATTGTTACCTCGCCCCACCCTAAAAGTTCGAAGTGGTGTTGCAACGGCGCCATCTTAAATACGCGCTTTCCACCACTGATTTTGAAGTAGAGAGTTTGAATAACAACTGACATCGTAATAATCACAAATAATCCACCGAGAGGAATGAGTAAAAGCTCCACACGCAGAGTCGCCGCTAATCCAGCTAGGGCACCTCCGAGTGCAAGGGAGCCGGTATCGCCCATGAAAATCTTGGCCGGTGAGGCGTTCCACCAGAGAAAACCAGTACATGAGCCGGCAAAGGCGGCAGCAAGCACAGCTAAATCTAGAGGATCTCGCACTTGATAACAGCCAACGCCTGCATTAATCGAACAGCCCTGACCGAACTCCCATACACCAATTAAAATAAATGCAAGAAAAACCATAACAGCTGCACCTGTTGCAAGACCATCTAAACCATCGGCGAGATTAACGCCATTGCTTGCAGACATAACCATTAATACAACCCAAGCAATGGCAATAACTGGGCCGAGGTAGAACGCTGTTTCGCGCACGCCCGATAAGTAATATGAGATTGGGGTTAACGATGTTGAATCGGCAAATCTAACTCCGAGAGTGCCAAAGATAGCTGCAACGCTTGCTTGGCCAATAAGTTTTTGTCGTGCAGTTAGACCTAATGATTTCTGTCTAGAGACCTTTAACCAGTCATCGATAAAACCTAATAATCCAAGGGCGATAACCAGACCAAGAACTAAGACTGCAGAGATAGTTAAGGAGTTTTGGGTTAATGCATGTGCCATTAAATATCCAGCAAGAGCGGCGGCGATAAGAATTATTCCGCCCATCGTGGGTGTCCCACGCTTTACATGATGACTAGTTGGACCATCATCTCGAATAATCTGTCCATAGCCGCGTGTTGCAAGAATCTTTATAAGACCACGTGTTCCAAAGAGTGAGAAAAGAAGTGCTATTGCGCCAGCTATCAGAATCTGTCTCACTGCTCCACTCCATTTCTAAGTATCCATCGAGCTTGAATATCATCGGCTAATAACTCAAATCTCTCAGCGCGCGAAGCCTTTACTAATACGACATCACCCGGTGAGACATGGTCTACGAAAGCGGCGGCATCAGCGATGGTTGCAACGTGATGGAACTGCATGGGGCCGACTCCAGATCCATATTCAGGTGCATTAACAACTACTAGGTGATCAATACCGATTACAGATGCAAGGGTGCCAATATCTGCACTGGCCGATGCACCTGACTCGCCGAGTTCATGCATTTTTCCTATAAAGGCCCAGGATTGCCCGCCACGTTCTTGGGCAAAAAAGCTCAAACTATGCAGAGCCGCGGCCATCGAAGCCGGATTAGCATTGTACGAGTCATTAATAATGAGTAAATCATTCACGTCATGGAGCTCCATGCGCCACTTGCTGGATAACTCAGCCGTTGATAGAGAGCTGGCAATGAGCTCTATAGGTAAGGCAAGTGCGGTACCTACGGCTGCAACGGCGAGTGCATTAGCAATTTGATGGGCACCCACTAAACGCATTCCTACAGCATCACGACCAGCCTTTGTCACTAAGTCAAAGTGCGGGCGTCCTTCACGAATTTCAATATCAGCGGCGCGAACATCGACCTCACTTTTCTCGCCAAAAGTGAGCACTGCACCCTTATGCAAACCCGCCATCGCAGGAGTGAACTCATCATATGTGCCAAGAATTGCAATACCTTTTTCACCGAGAGATTGGATGAGCTCTGCCTTAGTCTCGGCGATTGCGTGCTGTGAGCCAAACTCAGCAAAGTGGGCAGTACCAACTGCGAGCACAATGCCAATATCTGGTTTTGCGATCTGACATAAGCGTGTTAAATCCCCCTTATGGCGTGCACCCATTTCGAGTATACAAAAGCGAGTACGTTCATCACACTCAAGAAGTGTCAGTGGTAAACCTAACTCATTATTAAATGAGCCCACAGGTGAAACTGTTGGGCCAACGGTCTCCAACATGTGTGCCATCAAATCCTTAGTACTCGTCTTTCCTTGCGAACCAGTTATTGCAATGACCGTTAAGTTATGTAGGCGCGTGCGAATAAATGTGGCAACAATAGAGAGCGCCTCAATTACATCTTTAACAACTATGCAAGGACCATCGATGAGTTGAGTCGTTAACGAGAACATCGAACCTAGCCGATAAGCCTCTGCCACAAAATCATGGCCATCGCGAGCCTCTCCCTTGAGGGCTAAAAAGAAACTCCCAGGTGTTGCTAATCGAGAATCAAAGATTGGGGCTTTGGAGATGAGTAAGTCGCGGTCACAATGAAGCTCTCCACCAACAAGCAGGGCGATTTCACCTGCCGTTAATGTAATCATTTTTTATCTTCAATCGCACGCGCAAGTTCGATTCGATCATCGAAGGGATAGATAACCCCTGAAATCTCCTGGCCCTTTTCATGACCCTTACCTAAAACGATAACCACATCACCAGCAGTTGCGTGATTAACAGCGGCTCTGATGGCAGCTTTGCGATCAGTGATGACCTCATTAGGTGCCTGTACATCTATATCTAAAACCATTTGCACAAGAATATCCTCTGGCTTTTCGCTGCGGGGATTATCACTCGTATAGATCGCAATATCTGCGCCATCGCGAAGAGCAAGACCCATCAGAGAGCGCTTAGATGCATCTCTATCACCTCCGCAGCCCAATACGGCAATAACACTTCCCGTTGTAATCTCATGTGCAGTTTCTAAAACACGTGCAACGGCATCAGGTGAGTGCGCATAGTCAACGAGTGCGGTGAAGTTCTGACCCAGACGTACCGCCTCGAGGCGGCCAACTGCGCCAGTTAACTGTGGCAGTATGGCAGCGATATCGATTGGATCGATGCCACTTTCAGTGGCAATGGCAACTGCCATCAATAGATTGTCGTAATTGAATCCACCTTGGAGAATCGTCTTACCTTCAATAAGGATTCCGCCACTCCCACGAATGGCAATCGCTGCCCCAACATAGTCGCGAGTAATCGATGCGAAATGCCACGTCGCCTGTGTATTAGTGCGAGATAAAGTCATAATCGGTAGCTCGGTCATAGCAGCTAATCGAGCTCCATATACATCATCGATATTGATTACAGCTAAGTCGGCGTATTCAAAGGTAAAGAGCTTTGCTTTAGCTAGAAAGTACTCTTCCATTGACTTATGAAAATCTAAATGGTCCTGGGAAAGATTTGTGAATCCAACAACTGCAAAGTGGCTTCCCCGTATTCGCTCTAAAGTTATCGCGTGACTTGAAACCTCCATGACAAGGTTGCGCATGTGTCGCTCGCGCATAGTGGCGATGAGCCCCTGAAGCTCAGCGCTCTCAGGAGTAGTTCTCTTACTTGAAAGGACTTCGCTTCCAATACGGCTCTCAACGGTTCCGATAAGTCCGCTCTCACGCCCAGCGGCCTGCATAATTTGATGCAATAAGGTCGTAACTGTGGTTTTTCCATTAGTGCCCGTTACTCCCACGCTATAAAGATCGCGCATAGGCTCTTCGTAAAACCATGCACTAATAACCCCTGCTGCCCGTCGTGGGTTTTCAACCACCAATACGGGTACTCCCGTCACCATCGCTGCCCCAGTCAGATCAGTTAAAACCGCAACTGCACCTCGCTCGACTGCATCGGCTGCAAACTGTGCACCATGAAATTTTTCACCAGGTAGTGCAATAAAGAGATCTCCTGTAGAAATTTCGTTGCTGGACTGAGAAATTCCAGTGACATTGACACTCTCAGTTATTTCGGCGCACTGTGCACCAACAACTGATAAAACTGCCGAGAGAGGCTTACTGCAGTTAGCGAGTGGTCTTTGCATCTGCCACCTTCTTAGCTATTAATGCCTTTTCGTTGAGTGCAACAGGAATCACTGTGGTTCCTGTTGGTGGGATGTGACGACTCTGCAAAACAAATGACATAACTTTTTTAAATACTGGACCACCAAGTGCGCCGCCCCAGTGCAGGCCTTTAGGATCTTGAATCGTTACACTGATGACGTATGCAGGCTTATCGGCAGGTGCAAAGCCAATGAACGAGGCGGTATATCCTCGATAGCAACCGCATGTGTCATCGATGCGCATGGCCGTACCAGTCTTGCCTGCTACTCGATAGCCAGTGATCGCTGCAGATGGCGCAGTACCTGATGCTGAAACAACACTCTCCATCATAATGCGCATAGCTTGCGCAGTTTCTGTGCTTACAACTCGCTGGCTAGTTCGACCTGGTGCCGGCGTGAAGTTTCCACTTGCATCGCTAGTGCCTGCAATAACCGTTGGGGATACACGTATGCCATCATTTGCAATCGTTGCGAAGATACTTGTTGCCTGCATAGCCGTCAGTGAGTAGCCCTGACCAAATGCAACTGTTGGTGCAGTTGTGCCAGACCAGTCTGCAACTTTTGGCAGAATGCCTCTTGATTCACCAGGCAGACCCGAGCCAGTCTTATTGCCAACACCGAACTTGGTTAAGTAGTTATAGAGGCTCTCATGTGATAACAGTTCACCAATTTGGATTGAGCCGGTGTTACTTGAAACCGCTAACACTCCTGAAGTTGTCAGACGCTGGGTAGGATGTTTTTCGTGATCGTGGAAGACCTTTGTTGATCGCTTGAGCGCATATGGAATCGTAAAGACTGTATCAGAGGTAATTTTCTTCTCTTCTAGAGCAGCTGCAATCGTCATTACTTTTCCAGTCGAACCTGGCTCATAAACATCTTGAACAGATGGATTGCGCATTGCAATCAGTGAAACCTTTGAAGTGTTATTGGGATCAAAGGTTGGCGCAGTTGCATGAGCCAGAATCTCACCGGTTTTTGGATCCATAACAATAACCGTTCCGCTAATTGCACTGGATGACTTAACTGCATCAGAGATCGCCTTTGATGCAACCCACTGAATATCACGGTCAACAGTCAAACGCACTGTTGTTCCAGCTTGGGCTGGGATTATCTCCGATTGTGATCCTGGAATCTCGGCGCCATAACCATTGGCGTACGAGTACTTTCCATCGACACCGGCGATAGATGAGTTCATGCTGGATTCAAGTCCCGTTGCACCTTTGCCATCGTGATTGACGAAGCCGACTAAAGATGCAATCAGTGAGCCCGATGGATACTCGCGGATATATCCGCGCTCTGGGAAAAAGCCAATAATGCGATCTGGGCTCATGCCCGGAAATTGTGCATTAAATTTTGCAAGAGCTGCAGTGAGTTTTTGCCACGTTGCAGGCTTGGCATTTTGATAGACCATGTTCCACTTACGAGTACCAGTAATGCTAGCTGTAACCTCTGAAACGCTTAATCCCAGAATCGGTGCAACGATGTTTGCAACACGTGCTGGGTTAGTAATCTGAGTTTGATCGACAACGATGCTTGTTGCCGCCACGCTGCGGGCAAATGCAACGCCATTCATATCTGTAATGGCACCGCGGGGGGCAGGCAATGAGCGGGTATTTTCCATCTCGTTGACGGCGCGCAATCGATAGTCGCCAGCTTGGACTGCTTGGACCTGCACTAATCGAACTCCAAATAACAAAATTGCAACTGCAATCACAAGAACTAAAAACCTAATGCGATTATGTGCAATTGCAAAATTACCCATTACTTTGCCCCTCTTGTGAAATCTGTAGCTGGTCAAGATTTAAGAAGGTTGGGGTCTCTGAGGGCTTCATGCCAAGGGCAACAGCTGCACGTGCAAGTGCCTCTGGTGAAGACTGCCGATCTATCTCACGAGCAATCGCCTCGCGTTGATCGCTAATCATTTTAGACTCAAGTTTGAGATGGGTTAATTCAAATGCATCTTGAGCAAGCATCGTGTTGAGAATAAGGAGAAATAGGAGTCCGCCGATTCCAACAATCGAGGCAAAGGTTGCAAAGAATTTACGATCGGCCTGCTTGCCTGATGAGATATCTGGAACTAGTTTGAGGGCAACCTTGGAGGATTGCTGAGCAAGAATCTCCTTTGATCGAGTAATCGCCGGAGCGAATGCGCTCATTGCCATTATGCGGCCACCCTTTCAATTGCACGAAGGCGTACCGATGCCGACCGTGAGTTTTCTTCGAGCTCTTGTGCTCCTGGAGTTTCGCTGCCTTTTATTACTAATGAAAACTTGGCAGCCAGCTCTGGAAGTTCAAAGGGGAGATCACGCGGTGTGCCTGATGTCGTTGATGCGACAAAGAGATCTTTGACAATGCGATCTTCAAGGGATTGAAATGACATAACTACTAAACGCCCGCCGATGCCAAGTAGCTTGAGCGCCGATGGAAGGGCTCTGGTGATTGCACCGAGCTCATCGTTGGTTTCAATGCGAAGGGCTTGAAAAGTACGTTTGGCAGGGTTTCCACCAGTGCGCCGCGTAGCCGCTGGAATAGCGTTTTTGACCAGTGCTGCTAGCTCGATTGTTGAGTTAAGTGGTGCCACTGCTCGGGCCTTAACAATGGATTCGACGACTCGAACCGCAAATTTTTCTTCACCATAGCTTCGTAAAATACGGACTAATCGACCTGGTTCGTAGGTATTAATGATCTCGGCGGCCGTTAGAGACTGCGTGCGATCCATACGCATATCTAGTGGAGCATCGTGTGAATATGAAAAGCCACGATTGCGCTCATCTAGTTGCATAGATGAGACACCAAGATCAAATAGAGCACCAGTAATCTCTGAATAACCAAAGGATGCTACAACATCGGCGATTGAATCAAAGCTTGCGTGCTTGGTAAAAAGTCGATCTGCGAATGGAGCTAATCTGGCCGTTGCGCGGGTTAATGCATCGGCATCACGATCAATGCCTATAACCTTTAACGTTGGAAATCTTTCGAGCAAAGCCTCAGTGTGTCCGCCTAGGCCAAGGGTCGCATCGACAATAACTGGATTTTTAGTTGAATTAATCGCAGGTGCCAAGAGGTCAATGCATCGATCTCGCATTACAGATATGTGTGCACTGCTGTCGATCATCACTCCCCCTTAACTTGAAATTAATCTCTTCGTGGTTTTTGTTATCAGCTCTCATCTCTGGTCACCGCCGGCCGACGGATCTATTTAGTAGCGGCGCCGGGGAAGGGGCGCCGATACGTTCGAAGGGTCGGCGGTGGCCACAGATGAGAGTTGGTTAGAACAGTCCTGGAAAAACCTCCTCTGAAACATCGGCGAAACTCTTTTCGCGATCTGTTAAATATTCATTCCACGAAGTTGCATCCCAAATTTCAACGCGAGTATTTGCACCGATGACAACACAGTCTTTTTCAAGTCCTGCATATGTACGAAGACTTTGCGGAATTGTTATGCGACCTTGACGATCAGGAATCTCATCGTGTGCACCGGCAAACATCACACGGCTGTAATCACGAGCTGATTTCGCAGTGACTGGCGCTTGTTTTAGCGTTTGCGTAATAACTTCAAATTCACTGGAAGGAAAAACATAAAGACAACGCTCTTGTCCTTTAGTAATAACTAAGCCCGATGCCAACTCTTCGCGAAACTTTGCAGGAAGAATCAGACGGCCCTTTTCATCAAGGCGCGGTTCGTGGGTGCCTAGAAACATCTCTTCGCGCCCCCTTCCCCGGAGTTCGCATCACCGCGTGATCCTGCGGCTTAGTTCCCCACTTTACTCCATTTCCCTCCTTTTTACACCACTTTTACCCATCAAATCCCACTTTCCCCCCACTCGCCCCCACTCTTTAGGGCATGA
>WLNU01000023.1 GCA_009699645.1 Actinomycetota bacterium
GATTGGGATAACGCAAAGGGTGGAGTTATTTTCGAACAGCAGCTATCAAAGGCTGGCGGAAAGCTCGATGCAGTTGTTTCAGCTAACGAAGGTCTTGGACTTGCAGCTGTAGCAGTTCTTAAGAAGAACAAGCTCAACGGCAAGGTCTGCGTATCTGGACAAGATGCAACTGTCGATGGATTGCGTGCAATCCTTACAGGCGACCTTTCAGGAACTGTCTACAAGGCAATCAAGGCTGAGGCAGAGGCTGCAGCAGCTCTAGCAATCGCATTGCTCAGAGGCGAAGAGGCAACTACAGCTACAGGATCTGTAAATAACGGAACCATAGATGTGCCTTCAGTTCTCTTGGTACCAGTTGGAATCACAAAGGCCAACGTCAAGGATGTCATCGCTGATGGCTTCCAGACACGTGAGGCTGTATGTGCCGACATCGAAGACCTCTGCGTAGCAAACGGACTCTAATATCCGCTCACGCTAGGCAGTAAAGAATAAAAGTTGCGGCTCTGGGTGCATACCCTGAGCCGCAACTTCTTTACTAGGATGCTTTAATCAGATTGAAGGAATAGTTACTAGTGAAATGTAGGTAGATCAGTGAGCACACCGATTCTCTCTCTTCGAGGAGTGAATAAATCCTTCGGCCCAGTCCATGTTCTTCGCGACGTTGACTTTGATATCTCTGCCGGCAAAGTAACTGCCTTGGTTGGAGATAACGGCGCCGGTAAGAGCACGCTCATCAAATGTATCGCAGGTATTTACACACCCGACCACGGTGACTTTCTCTTTGAAGGCAAAAAGGTTGAAATCTCTGGTCCTCGTGATGCGACTGCCCTTGGAATTGAGATCGTCTATCAGGATTTAGCGCTCTGCGATAACTTAGACATTGTTCATAATATGTTTTTGGGCCGCGAAAAAAAGCGCGGCTCAGTTTTAGATGAGACTTCAATGGAGGCCATGGCCCGCAAGGTTCTCGATGGTTTGAGCGTGAGAACAGTAAAATCGATTCGTCAATCTGTCTCATCTCTATCTGGCGGACAGCGTCAAACAGTTGCCATCGCCCGTGCAGTGTTATGGAATAGCAAAATCGTAATTTTGGATGAACCAACAGCCGCCCTTGGCGTTGCACAAACTGAACAAGTCCTTAACCTCGTTCGCCGCTTAGCCGATAATGGTTTAGCCGTTGTTTTGATTAGTCACAACTTAAACGATGTATTTGAAGTCGCCGATAATATCGCCGCTCTTTACCTAGGTCAGATGGCGGCGCAAGTTGATAAGAATGAAGTCATACCGCGCCAAGTAATTGAGTTAATCACCACCGGTAAATCTGCTGGTGTTGAAAGTGCGGGTGCTAAGAGATGAGTTCTCCTACTGTGGGCGAGGATACAACTGAAAAAGCAACACTCAAGAGTGCAATGCATGATTACTGGTTACGCATTAAAGCTGGAGATATCGGATCATTGCCGGCAGTTTTAGGTTTGGTTGCACTGTGCATCGTCTTTGGATCTATGTCTAGTGTCTTTTTAACACCAGGAAATTTCGCAAATTTATTGACTCAAGCAGCTGCAGTCATTGTTATTGCTATGGGTCTAGTCTTCGTACTTTTACTTGGAGAAATTGATTTATCTGCCGGGTACACCGCCGGCGTGACTGGAGCAGTACTAGTTATTTTGATTACCAATCACGACGTGCCATGGTTTGTAGCTTTAATTGCTTCAGTCATTGTCGGAGTTATCTTAGGCTTTGGTCTTGGAACACTGGTGGCTCGTCTTGGAATTCCATCCTTCGTCGTGACATTAGCTGCCTTCCTTGCTTTCCAAGGAATTTTGCTATTGCTAACCGGTGAAGGCGGCACCATCCGCGTAGAAGATAAAACTATCTTGGCCGTTGAAAATTCAAATCTCACACCAACTCTTAGTTGGATCTTCTTTATCGCTGTATCTGTTATGTATGTATTGAGCGGATTACACTCCATTAGCTCTCGGCGCAGAGCAGGATTAAAATCTGAGATTATTAAACTCTGGGTATTAAAAACTATTGGCTTGCTCATTATTACGGGCTTAGCCGTCTTTGCACTCAATCTTGAGCGCAGCAATAACCCAGATTTAGTAAGCCTTAAGGGCATCCCTTACGTAGTCCCAGTAATTTTGTTACTTCTGGTAATCGGAACATTTGTACTTGGTCGTACTCCATTTGGTCGTCATATCTATGCAGTCGGTGGCAATGCCGAAGCTGCACGTCGTGCTGGAATTAACGTCAAGCGAGTTCGTATTGCAGCATTTATGATCTGTTCTGGCTTATCTGCAATTGCAGGAATGATCTTTGCATCTCGCCAGAACTCGGTCTCTCCAACAACTGGTGGAAGTTCAACACTTCTTTACGCTGTTGGCGCAGCGGTTATCGGTGGAACATCTCTCTTTGGTGGAAAAGGAAAGATGCGCGATGCCATCCTTGGTGGTTTAGTCGTTGCAGTTATCGATAACGGCATGGGTCTATTGGGCTATGCAGCCGGAATTAAGTTCATTGTCACTGGACTTGTTCTATTGGTCTCAGCAGGCGTCGATGCGATATCTCGCAGGGGCAATAGCGTTTAATTAGCTTTTAAGCTACTGCTACTTAACACCCATCAAGTGTTCAAGTGCTAGTTGATCAAGGACCTCATAGTGATACCCGCGAGTTCCAGCAGCCTCCACATCAAAGGAATCCTTAGCTAAGTCTTTCCAGGTCTCACCTGCACTTAGATTTGGCTCACTTAATCCAGGAATATTTGACTCCTTCATCGCTGCAACAACTCTGGAATCGGCACGGAAAGCCTCTGCACGCTCTTTAAGGATTAAGTACGTACGCATGTTGGCAGAAGCTGACTCCCATACTCCCTTGTCATTTTCGGTACGTAAAGGCTTATAGTCAAAGTGACGGGGTCCGCTGTACTGATAGCGCTCTAACAAATCAACGAGGAAAAAGGCTGACTTGAGATCTCCATGGCCAAAGACAAAATCTTGATCGTACTTTATGCCGTGCTGACCGTTCAGATCGATATGGAATAACTTCTTGTGCCAAAGCGCTTGGGCGATTCCATGGACAAAGTTAAGTCCAGCCATCTGTTCGTGGCCAACCTCAGGATTAACACCTACCATTTCGGGGCGATCCAGCGAATTAATGAAAGCTAAGGCATGACCAATCGTTGGTAGGAAAATATCGCCACGAGGTTCATTTGGCTTAGGTTCAATTGCAAATTTAATTTTATAGCCGTTATCAGTTACGAAATCCCCAAGAATATTGAAAGCATCTCTAAATCTATCAAGTGCAACATAGGCATCTTTTGCGCCATCAGATTCAGCGCCTTCTCGACCACCCCAACAAACATAGGTTTCGGCTCCGAGCTCAACTGCTAACTCAATATTGCGCATCACTTTGCGAATTGCAAAACGCCGGATGTCCCGATCATTTGAGGTAAATGCGCCATCTTTAAACACTGGATGAGTAAATAGATTCGTTGTTGCCATGGGAACTTTCATGCCCGTGTCGGCAAGTGCTTTCTTGAAGCGATCGATATGCGTGCGACGTGCGCCGTCATCGCTTCCAAATGGAATCAGATCATCATCATGGAAAGTCACACCATAGGCACCGCGTGCGGCGAGTTCATTAACCGTGCGAACTGGATCAATGGCCTCACGAGTTGCATCACCAAATGGGTCACGTGCTTGCCAGCCAACGGTCCAAAGGCCAAAAGTGAATCTATCTGCAGGCGTGGGGTTAAATGACATGGTGATCTGCCTTTCTCATTAGCTATTTATGGCTCCGTTTTGATACAGGGCTAACTTACCTCTAATCTTGGAGCCTATCTATATGAGAGTACTAGCTACTTACATATGGGTTTTGCGGGAGTGGTGAAATGGCAGACACGCAGGTCTTAGGAACCTGTGTCTTCGGACGTGAGGGTTCAAGTCCCTTCTCCCGCACACTTAATTTTTAAACGCCAGTTAGAGTTCTACGTATGGCCAAACAATCACCGGCAAAGATAAAGAAGTTAGCTGCTGAAGCTAAGCGTGCCGGAGCGGCAAATCGCGCCGAGAAAAAAGCTAGTAAAGAATCTTCCGTATCAAATAATTGTGATCTTCTAGATGCATATGAAGGCGTTGATCACCACTGGCGGGAGATCGGGTTAGCAGCCCCTGCTCGGCGGGCTTTAATCGATGACGGACTATTTCAATTAAGTGATCTTCGTAAGGTATCCCTGGCTGCAATTAAAGAACTACACGGCATGGCTCCGAATGCTATTCGTGTATTAGTTTCCGAGATGAAGAAGGCTGATTTATCTTTTCGTAAATAACACTGAGTTTTAGATCTAATTAGTTACTGCAAATGCAACTAGGGCTAATCCAGCGGCTATGAGTAGGAACTGTACTTCTCGTCTAACCAACACCTTGAGCGCAGAAGCATTAAAGGTTGCTCCAATGATGATTGCTCCAGGGATGAAAATTGTAGCGCTTCGTATTGCAACATCACCTTCGCCCCATTGATATCGAAGATTGATAAGACCACAAGCTAATAGAAGGTAGCCGCCCATACGATAGTTGTTAATCCAGTTCTTATTTGAATCTTGACTAGCTGGGGTTGATTTCTCCATGTGGACAGTCTAGAAAGCCAAATAGGAGTGCCGCTTTCGCGACACTCCTATTTTAGGATTTTTCTGTTTAAAACCTAATCAATAAATGATTAGTGATCGTCCTTCATTCCCTCTGCCATTGACTTCATGCGTGCGATCTTCAAGATTGTTAGACCGAATACGCACTTAGCCAAAACGTCGGCGACGGTGTAACCAACCTGTACGCCAACGAACTGTTCTGAAGATGCCATGCCCTCACCCATACCAAGAATGTAAGAGATTGGGTAAACACCCCATGTAGCAATCAGCAATAGACGCAGACGACCTACGGTCTCTGCAACTCCGGCTGGCTGATTAGCAAGTGACTTACCGAGCTCTACAAATAGAACATAGAGGATGTAGAGGAATGGGATTGTTGATAGAACACCGTACATAATCTGTGTGTTCTGATCCGATGAGATCTCTCCTGGGTAACCAAGGGCGATCATTGCAGCAGATGCTGGAACAAGGCGAGTGATTAGTGAGGTAGAAACAGACTTAGTTAAGGCTAGTACTGCAACTACTTCAACAAGAAGTAGAGGGACAGTGAGTAGCCAGTCCACATAGCGGTAGGCCTCATTGAATGAGCCCTGCGCGCCTGAAATGTTTATGGTCATATCTGCAGATGACTCATTGAATGAGTTGAAGATACGCATGTAGTGGTACGCAGCGATGAATGTAACCATCGATGACATAACGAGAGCGTTGCGATACTTAGCTAATACTCGTTGCTGCGAAACGAGTGTGTAAACGGTACAAGCGAGCATTGAAACAAGACCAAACGAGAAGATGTTATAGATCAGGTTCCATTGGTTGCTATCTAATCTCAGCATTAATATATGCCTCCGTGAACTGTTAGTTTCTGAATCTCTTATGAGAATCAGATCCGCATGACCATTGAGGACCTCGAGGAGCCCCATTGACCTTCGGTAAGAAAATTGTGAACCACCTGAGGGCTTTTCGCATCTTGAAATTGGCGCTGAGATAGATCGAAATCCCTGCAATGAGCGGGCTATCTGAGGCGCAAGACGTCAATAAGTGAGGCTAATGTCCATCCCAAAGCGCCATTTCAGCGGCAAATGGATCAAGGCCCATCGGACCAATCTTTAGGGCATAGGTATGGAACTTCTTCATGTTAAAGGCTGAGCCAAGACGCCTTCTTGCATCTTCGCGAGCAGCCATCCAAACCCGTTCTCCCACTTTGTAGGAGATCGCCTGGCCAGGCCACCCTAGATAGCGATCAGTCTCACTGCGTGAATGGGCCTCATCGAGGAGTGCCTGCTCATTTAATAGTTTGCGTGATGATTCGGCGTTCCATACATTGCCATCAAAATCGGTATAGCCCAGGTGCATTCCGATATCTACAACGATTCGTGCAGCGCGTAGGGCTTGGGCAGATAAGTAGCCCATCTCGATTCCTGGCTCATCGAATGCACCGAGTTCGTTCATGAAACGTTCAGCATAAAGGGCCCAACCCTCACCGTAGCCACTAATCCAAGCTGCGGTTCGCTGAAAGCGAGTCAGGCGCTCTTTCTCAATCGTGACTGTTGCAACTTGCAAGTGATGTCCGGGTATGGCTTCGTGATACCAGGTTGAAACTAAGTGCCAACTGCTGACCTCATCTTTACCCAGCATCGGAATCCAGGTAGTGCCAGGACGAGATAGATCCTCTGATGGCCCGTTGTAGTAAGGCGCCGATGCACTGCCTTCGGGTGCAAGTCGTGCTTCACAGATTTTAATTCGCTCATCGATTTCAAAGAACTCTCCATCCATACGCTTCATAGCAGTATCGGTGAAATCCTGTAGAAATTTAATAACATTCTCTTTGCCTTTAATTACATACTTCGGATCATGATCTAGAAGATCGGCAACTTCGCGTAGTGACTTAGCTCCAGGCTTTATCTGCTCTGCAAGTACCCACATGCGCTCATTGATGGCCTTTAAATCTGCCATTCCCCACTCATAGGTTGCACGCAGATCTAACTGTGCTCCAGTGAAGTATCGCGCCCACAGTGCATAGCGATCTGCGCCGACGGCATCATTTGGATTAGCGATAGCCATGTACTCGTTCTTTAAATAGGCAGCGGTCTGTGCCGATGATTTCTCGGCCACTTGTGCCGCACTATGAATCGCAGGATATTGTCCACCTGGATCAAAGTTTTTACACATCTGGCTATATCCGCCATTGGCATAGCTCTCTAACTGCGCTATCACTCCCTGCACTTGGCGTTGGGCCGTGGTTTTGCCATTCTTTGCAACTTCGCTAATTGTGCCCACCCACTGCTTGTGTGCGCCATCAACTGCAGCCAATCGCTTGGCAATATTGTCAAAATCTTTATCACTCTTTCTTGGCATGAGTTCAAATATTGAGCGAATGCTTGATGGAGGCGAAGTTAATACGTTCCATAAAACATGCTCTTCGTGAGAGTCATGAAGTGCCAAGCTTGAACTCAGACGCTCTTCCATTACCGTCTTGGCAATTCGATCGATCTCATCGATAGGGCTTAGCGCATGTAACTTCTTTAAAACCTCGCGAGTTAAGGTTGCAGCTTTGGCCATTCCAGCGATTGATAGATCATCCAACTTGTCTTGATCCACATCTTTACCAAGATAGGTGCAGGACATGGGGCTCATGGCCGCTGATTGGTCAATATAACTATCGCTGAGTTCGAAAATCGCTGATCTATATGTCATTGGCTATTTCTACCAGCACCGAAGGTCATTGTCGATAGATATGCTAACCACATGATTATGACTCAACTACGCGAACTAGGCGTTTATAAGGGCTTTGTCTCTTTAATCTCTGCGCGTTTTATCTCTAACTTTGGTAATGGGTTATCCGATATAGCACTTGCATATGGCGTGCTTAGCCTCAATGGTGCTACTGGAAAAGACTTAAGCATTGTGATGTTTGCCCGTCTGTTTCCCATGATTGCATTGATGCTCTTTGGTGGTGTGATTGGCGATAGATTCAAGCGAAATCGAATTGTTGGCGGTACGGATATGCTCGGTAGCCTTTTTGTTGCCATAAGTGCAGCATCGTTCATCTTTGCTTTTGCCTCTGTACCACTTTTAGTTGTGATGGGCTTTCTATTCGGAATCTTAAATGCAATGTGGTGGCCGGCTATGTTGGGTGTGCTGCCAGCGATAGTTCCAAAAGAAAAACTCAACGATGGCAACGCAGTACTCGGGCTCCTGAGCAACTTTGGTTATGTTGTTGGAGCGCTCAGTGGAGGCGCCTTGGTAACTCTCTTTGGCTCTGGATGGGCCTTGCTCGTCGATGCACTCTCATTTTTTATCGCCGGTGTTTTAGTATGGCGTTTAGATATGGCGCCTATGGAAAAGCGTGAACGAGCCTCGGTCTTCACAGAGCTCAAATATGGTTGGTTTGAATTCAAATCACGTTCATGGGTGGTAGCTATCGTTCTTGCATTTATTGGAATCAATGCCTGTTTTGAGGCATTGCATCAAGTGTTAGGGCCGCTTGCCTTTAATGAAAACTCTAACGGGCCACGTAACTGGTCTTTCAACTTAGCTGGTCTCACGCTAGGAATGATCTGTGGTGGAGTGATTGCGCTTAAATTTGTAGTAAGTAGACCTATGTTTTTTGCAATCGTCGTGATTGCACTATCGTCGTTATGGAATTTCTCCCTAGCTATGAGTGCACCACTTCTATTGACAATGGGTGGTGCTTTCATTGCCGGAATTGCCCTGGAGGTTCTTATGGTCAACTGGCATACAGCGATGCAGACACACATTCCGGAAGAGTCATTCTCACGAGTGAGTGCCTATGACGCATTTGGATCTTTTGCCTTAGCCCCACTAGGAGTAGTGGCTGCTGGGCCCCTAGCAATGTACTACGGAGTTCATAGCATCTTGTGGGCTACTGGAGAGGTGACTGTGGTGTGTGCACTCTTAGTACTGCTCGTTAGATCAGTACGAAATCTTAAGTTGATTAGCACAGATTAATTCTGGTAGTGGAGCGATCAGAATCGCTCTAATAGCCCTAGGCTTAGGAGATGACAGAACAGCCGGTTGCTCCACCAAAACTACGTGGTTGGTTTCATCTGGGTGCAACGCCAATTGTCATCATTGCATCCTTAATTCTATTTGTTTTAAGTAAATCCTCTTTGAAATTTGCAGTCGCGATTTATTCACTCACTGCGATCCTGCTCTTTAGTGTCTCTGCGGTCTATCACCGCGTTCCATGGTCGCCTGCGAAGAAAAAGATTTGGCGCAGATTTGACCATGCAAATATCAACTTACTTATAGCCGGTTCATATACTCCCTTTGCAGTCACGCTATTAGAGGGTCGCGATCGCACGATTCTCTTATCGGTTGTATGGGTTGGTGCCGCCGCAGGTGTTGCGATGCGAGTCTTTTGGTTAGGTGCACCTCGCTGGCTCTACGTTGCTAACTACCTGCTTCTGGGCTGGGTAGCCGTTGCATACATGCCACAGCTCTACCGTGCAGGTGGTCTTTGGATATTGCTTCCAATCATTATTGGAGGCCTGTTTTATTCTGTGGGGGCGATTTTTTACGCTCTGAAGCGGCCGGGTCGCGAGGCAAAGTACTTTGGCTTCCACGAGCTTTTCCATATATTTGTACTAGCTGCGTGGGTTTCGCAGTATGTGGCGATTTCAGTGGCGATTTACAGTAAGTAAGGCCTTGCTCTAACCTAAGGCTCTATTCATTCGAACTGCGAGGTGCATGATGGCTGAGAAAAGCTCATTCTTAAACTGGGTTGGCTTCAAAGGTGAAGAGCCAAATCAACCCTCCTCAGTTGATCGTATCCGTGAACTCGAATCACAGTTAGTAGATCTGCGCTCTCGCCGAGATATTACGGGTTTGAGTAAAGAAGAGTTTGAAATCCTTGCAACTGAAACTGCGATGGCGATGATTAAATCGGCCCAGGCACGTGAGAGTAAGGCGCACTCAACTGCATCACGATTAGTTGCAGAGACTAATCGAATTACGAAAGAGGAGATTGAGGCCGCTGATTCGAAGGCCCGTTCAATTCTCAGCGGCGCTGAATCTCGAGGCCGCAAATATATTTCGACCGCCGAGGATGAGGCTGGTCAAATGATTGCACAGGCTGAGTCTGATGCTGAGGCATTGATTGAATCTAAAAAACGTGAGATCGCCGCCCTTGCCTTAGCTGCCCGTCGTGAAGGTGAGCGAATTATTGGTGATGCAACACATGAAGTCTCAAACTATCGCCAGTGGCTCACTGGAGTGATCGCAGAGGCCGAGCGACTTTATAAGATTCAAACTCAGTCATTAGATGCTGCACAAGGTGCTATACATCAATCACGTGCACGACTTGAATCGGCCTTTACCCGTCTAGCTGAACTTCAAAAGAGCGTTATTGAAAACTTAAATCCGGATGATTCGATTATTGACACCGGTCCAATTAAGGTAACAAGCCAGCGAACAACAAGTGCAATCAGCGCGCCAAAGAGAGCAAAAAAGCGCGCACCGAAGAAGTCAGTAAAGAAAACTACTGTAAAGAAATCCACCACACGTAAGTAGTTAGTTATGGCCACTGTTCGCGGTATCCGATACATCCCTGCCATCGATGGCCTGCGCGGTGTGGCAGTCGTTGCCGTCATGTTGTATCACTTAGGTTTTTCATGGATACCTGGGGGCTTTTTAGGCGTTGATCTCTTCTTTGTAATCTCTGGATATGTCATCACGCGCTTATTGCTCGACTCCATCGCCCGCAGCGGAGGCTTAGATCTTCGCGCCTTCTATAAAGCACGAATACGCAGGCTCTTTCCACCACTCGTTTTTATGATTCTTGCGACATCAATCTATATCGGTATCTGGGCGCCAGAGACAATGCGCAGATTTGTTAGTGACGCACCGTTTTCACTATTCGGAGCGATGAACTGGTGGCTAGTTTTTCGTCATACCGATTACTTCGATTCAATTGCGCGGCCAGCACTTTTGCAACACACCTGGTCGTTAGGAGTGGAGGCACAGTTTTACCTGATCTGGCCTCTTATCTTGCTCGTTGTTCTGCGCTATTTAGGCAAGAATAAAATCCCTGGTGCCGCTCTATCTATCGCTGCAGTTTCTGGAATTGCACTCCTTGTTCTCTCTTTTCAAGTTGATGCAGCAAGTGCATCCCAAATTAGTCACGTCTACTTTGGTACAGATACACACAGTATTGGTTTATTTCTGGGGGCGGCCTTAGCTGTTAGCTGGATTCCACAGAACTTAAAGGAAGATGTAGAAAAGCGCGCCCAGGATTTCATCGATGGCATCGGGGTCTTCGGTTTTATTGGAATGATTGCAACTTTCCTATTTATTGATGAGAGTGATCCGACACTCTATAAAATAGCATTTCCACTTGCTGGAATCTTTGGCTGTGCAATCATCACATCAATCGTTCACCCTGCATCGCGCTTTGCACCAATTCTAAGTAGCAAGATCGCTGTCTGGATTGGAGAGCGTTCGTATGCAATTTATTTGTGGCACTGGGTTGTCTTCCAAGTTACTCGTCCCACCGTTGATATTGAAGGCTCTGCCTGGGCACTCACCGCACTTCGCGTACTCATTGTCTTGGCGTTGGCCGATATCTCACTGCGCTTAGTCGAGCTTCCAATTAGAAGCGGCTTAGTTGAGTACTGGTTTAAGGGGATGAAATACCGCACTAAGCGTGTGCAGCTACGCCAGAAATCATTAATAGCAGTTCTTTTTCTTGTTCTTCTTACCTCTACAACAATGATTAGTATCGATGCGATTGCCAAGAGCGATCGGGCAATGACTGCGATTAAGGCCGAACTCACGCAAACTCCGCAGAGCCCGCGCCAAGAGGTTGTTGCAAGCGATGCCGGTGGCCTATGGGTAACTGGCGACTCGGTTATTCTCGGTATCCGTTTTGAACTTGAGACACGCAGCCATATTTCGCTGATTAACGCACGAGTTGGGCGTCAAGTCCCTGAGCTCATCGATGTAATGATGAACGATAAGTTGAATATGTCAGGTTCGACAGTTGTATTTAACCTGGGTAATAACAATAAGTTAACTGAAGCACAAGTTGCCGCCGTTTTCGAAGAGGTAAGGAATCAGCCAAAGATTATCGTGGTCAATACGGCAGTCCCGCGGGGCTGGCGCGATGAGAATAATTTGCTAATTGCACAGTATGCACAGCGCTTTGGTGCAGTCCTGATCGACTGGAACGCGATTTCAACCGGCCATCCCGAATACTTTGCACCCGATGGAGTTCACCTTGTTCCTGCAGGTGTACGGGCATATGTCGATGCAATTTCTGTTCACCTTTAAATTGAATGTAGTAAAAAAAATAAACCCCCACGCAGTGCGTGAGGGTTTATTTAATTAATTATTTACTTGAACTCTCCTGGAATTCCAAAGACAGTTGCAGATGCGATCTGTCCATCAGAGTAGACCGATGTCACGCGGAACTGTGTCCACCCGGCATCTCCACTCTTTGTAACATTTTGAGTGAGTTGATCGGCTGGCACAGTTGCAATTACCATCCAATCACCTGCGCCATTGGCTCGAACTTCTACGTTGTACCCAGTTAAACCATCAGTTGCCATTGGTGCGATCCAACGTAGCTTTAATCCATCTGCACTTGTGAGTGCAACGAACTTCGATGGTGCTTCAACGGCTGCAACTGGGGCTGTCGATTCAGTTGGTTCGGCAGATGCAGACTCAGTTGGCTCTGCCGACTGTGACATTGATGGAGAAGGTGCTGCACCATCATCACTTTCGCTACCAGATTGAGACATAACGATTGCGGCAAGAATCACGATTCCTGCGATAACTAAGAAAATTACGCGGCCAGATGTGGCCTGCTTAGGAGCTGCAACTGGTTTTGGCGCTAGTGCAACTGGCTTTGGTGCAGCTGAAACCGTAGAGAGTGCAACTCGAACAGGTGCCTTCTTTGCAACGCGCTTTGCAGGTGCCTTCTTTGCAACGCGCTTTTTAGCAACGGCCTTCTTTACAACACGCTTCTTCGCAGTTTTCTTAACTACACGCTTTGCAGGTGCTTTCTTCGCAGTTTTCTTAACTACACGCTTTTTTGCAACGGCTCTCTTGGCAGTTTTCTTAACTGCGCGCTTTGCAGGTGCCTTCTTTGCAACCTTCTTGGCTGTGCTCTTCTTCTTTACGGCCACGATAACTCCTTGGATAGCGGTGCGCACGCAATTAACGTACGTCGATAAGGCAAGGCTACCCCAGCACCCCGAGCATTTCTATGACATGAGGTGCTATTGCACGCAGGGATTTTCCGCGATGGCTGCACGCATCCTTCTCATCAGAGCTCATCTGCGCCGAA
>WLNU01000024.1 GCA_009699645.1 Actinomycetota bacterium
AAGGAAGTGCGTTTAACACCAAAGATCGAAAGCCATGATTACGAAACAAAGCGTAATCAAGTTGAGAAGTTTCTCAAGGGCGGCGACAAGGTGAAGGTGACGATGAAGTTCCGTGGGCGTGAGCAAACGCGGCCAGAGCTTGGATACAAAATGCTGCAACGTCTGGCAACAGATATCGCAGAGTTTGGATTCATAGAGTTCGCCCCTAAGCAAGAGGGACGAAACATGACAATGGTTATTGGACCGACGAAGAAGAAAACGGAAGCGGTTGCAGAAGCTAAGGCGGCACGAAAGGCCAAAGCAGATGCAGCGGCAGAGACTATGGATGGAGCATAAAGATGCCAAAGATGAAAACGCACAGCGGAGCTAAGAAGACTTTCCGCGTTACAGGTACCGGAAAGATCATGCATGAGCGCGCTGGTAAGCGACATTTGCTCGAGCGTAAATCTTCACGCGTCACACGCCGCCTCTCAACCGAGCAGTCAGCAAAACCAACCGTCACAATGACAGCCAAGCGCATGCTTGGCTTGAAGTAAGGAACGTGAATTAAATGAGAGTAAAACGTGGTGTTCACGCCGCTAAGAAGCGTCGTACAACTTTAGAGCGTGCCAGCGGCTACCGCGGTCAACGCTCACGTCTTTTCACCAAGGCAAAAGAGCAAGTTACGCACTCTATGGTCTATGCATTCAATGACCGTAAGGACAAGAAGGGCGATTTCCGTCGTCTATGGATTCAACGTATCAACGCAGGGTGCCGCGCGCATGGTCTGACCTATAACCGTTTCATTCAAGGCCTTAAAGCTGCAGGTGTTGAAGTGGATCGCCGTGTTCTCTCTGATCTTGCCACGAATGATCCAGCAACCTTCAAAACTCTTGTAGATGTTGCTCGCAAGAGCCTAATCTCTGCCTAAATCAATCTCTGAAATAACGGAGAGCAATGATTGAGAGCCTTAATTCCCCACATGTTGGGCGGGTTAAGGCTCTTATTGGTTCCAGGGGTTCGCGCGAGCGAAGAAGTTCTGGAGCATTTGTTGCAGAAGGTATGCAATGCTTTCGAGAAGCTATCAACTCAAATCAAGGTCCACGTATAACTACGTTGTATTTAACGGCCAGCGCCCGAGTTAAGCTCGACGAGTTTACCGATCTATCTTTACTCCAAAGCTTTGATGTATCTGACGATGTAATGCGAGCGATGTCCGAGACGATTACGCCACAGGGAATTCTTGCAATCTGTGATATTCCGAAAAACTCATTGGAATCAATAGCACTAGATGGTTCCAGAAAATTCATATATCTCTCCGAAATTCAAGATCCTGGAAATGCTGGAACGATTTTACGTTCGGCCGATGCTTTTGGAATGGATGCAGTAATCACATCCCCGGGTAGCGTCGATATGTATTCACCAAAAGTAGTTCGTAGTACTGCCGGATCTCTATGGCACATCCCAGTCTTTGAATCGATTGAACTTGCCAATCTGCTCTCATCAAAGCCATTACATGCATTCACTCTGGGTGCAGGTGGTTCAAAACCACTGTCACAGTTTGTCAGTAATGGAGATTGTGTTGCCATATTTGGTAATGAAGCACGAGGGCTTGCAACCGAGCTATCAATGGCCGATATCGAATCAGTACATATTCCTATGCCTGGATCGGCTGAGAGCCTTAATCTTTCGGCGGCGGCATCGATTCTGATGTACCACTTAGCAAATATGCACTCCTTCTAAAGTTCGACCCGATAGACTCGCCCCCATGCGCGAGGACGAGGTAGCTAAGTGGATTAGCGATGCTCGCACTGCTTTCAACGCCGCCACCGATATGGATACTCTCAAAAGCGCACGCTTGAATCACGCGGGGGATAAGTCACCGGTCGCCCTGGCATCAAGGGCTTTGGGCTCGATGTCACCGGAGGAGAAGGCTAGTTTCGGCAAGATTATCGGTGAGGCTAAAGCCGAGATTGCTACAGCATTGGCATCAGCAACGGCCGTATTAGAGGCCGAGCGAGATAGAAAAGTATTACTTGAAGAGGTAGTCGATATTACGCTGCCAGTTAACCGTGCTCATCGCGGTGGATTGCACCCTATTTCAATTATCAAAAATGAAGTCTCTGATTTCTTTATAGAGCAGGGTTATTCTGTGCAAGAAGGCCCAGAACTTGAATCAGGCTGGCTTAACTTTGATGCGCTAAATATGCCGGCAGATCACCCGGCACGAACGATGCAGGATACATTCTTTATCGAGCCAATTGAATCTGGAATGGTTTTGCGCACTCACACTTCACCAGTACAAATCCGAACGATGCTCACACAAGCCCCACCTATTTACGCCATATGCCCGGGTCGAACTTTCCGAGCCGATGAGCTCGATGCCACACATAGTCCCGTCTTTCACCAAGTCGAAGGGCTTGTCGTTGATAAGGGCATCACAATGGCTCATTTAAAAGGAACCCTTGATAACTTTGCAAGCCATATGTTTGGACCGGGCGTTACAACTCGATTGCGTCCATCGTTTTTTCCGTTCACCGAACCAAGTGCTGAGGTAGATGTTTTCTTCAATAACCGCTGGATTGAGTGGGGTGGTTGCGGAATGGTGAATCCAAGAGTTCTTGCAACGTGTGGAATAGATACCGATGTATTTAGTGGTTTTGCATTCGGAATGGGATTAGAAAGAACGCTTATGGTCCGCCACGGCATTACCGATATGCACGATATTGTCGAGGGTGATCTTCGTTTCACACGCCAGTTTGGAGTTGGCCTGTAATGCTGGCGCCTCTATCGTGGATTAAAGAGTTTGTTGATATTCCTTCAGCAGTTACGGCGGAAGAGATCTCTGATGGGCTTATTCGGGTCGGCTTTGAAGTTGAGGAGATAATTGTAAAAGGTTTAGATCTGACTGGCCCACTGGTCTTTGCAAAAGTTCTCTCCATTGAAGAGATAGTTGAGTTTAAAAAACCAATTCGTTACGTCGGTATCGATTGCGGTGAAGGCACAACACGTTTTGTAATCTGTGGGGCAACTAATTTCTCGGTAGGAGATGTCGTTGTTGCAGCACTACCCGGTGCAGTTTTACCTGGAGATTTCAAAATTGGTGTGCGTGAGACGTATGGTAAGACTTCTAATGGAATGATCTGCTCTGCCCGTGAATTGGGCATTAGTGATGACCATACCGGAATAATGGTTATGAATGAGAATGAAGTTGCTATCGGCGCCGACGCTATTGCAGATCTGCAGATTAACGATGTTATTTTTGATGTAGCGATCAATCCAGATCGTGGCTATGCCCTAAGTATTCGAGGTATCGCCCGAGAGATAGCGGGTGCGCTAGCTCTTACATTTACAGACCCAGTTGATGCACTACGCAGCCTTAAGTTTAAGGAGACAGGCAAGGGCGTGAGCGCAAAGATCGCCGATCCGTCTACCGCATCGGTCTTCTATCTGCGAACTCTTACTAACTTTGATCCAAAGGCAACGACACCTCTTTGGATGCGTCGACGAATTGAAAAAATGGGAATGCGCTCTATCTCCTTAGTTGTAGATGTTACAAACTACGTCATGCTCGAACTCGGTCAACCATTACATGCCTTCGATCGATCAAAGATTAAGGGTGGCTTAACAATTGCGCGGGCAGGCAGAACCCAGCCTTTCACGACACTAGATGGCCAGGTACGTCAGTTGAATCCCGATGATTTGATGGTTTGCGATGATGAGAAACCATTAGCGCTAGCCGGGACTATGGGCGGGGCTTCATCGGAAATCTCCCAAACTACAACCGATATTGCACTTGAGGCAGTTCGCTTTGATCCAATATCAATTGCTAAGAACTCGCGACGTCACAGAATCTCCTCAGAGGCATCGCGGCGCCTCGAGCGAAGCGTTGACCCGTCGCTGGCCGAGTTCGCCTCGGCTCGATTTGTTCAACTTCTGTGCACCCATAGCTCGGCTCAGCATGTAGCAACTGTCGTGGCCGGGGAGCCTATCTATGCACCCGTAGTGACGATAGATCCTGCAAAGATCTCAACAATTCTTGGCTTTGAAATTTCCTCTAAAAAAACCGCCGAAGTTCTACGTATCATCGGCTGTGATGTAGATGAGAAGAGTTTTGCCGTTGACCCGCCGTCATGGCGTTCTGACCTACTTACTGCTTCAGATTTAGCTGAAGAAGTTGCCCGAATGATTGGTTACGAGAAGATCCCATCGCTACTTCCTTCGCGACCTTTGCATGCATCATTGACTACAGATCAAAAGCGTCGAAGAGCGATAGCGACAATGCTTGCCAGTCGTGGTTTAGCCGAAGTGCAGACTTTCCCCTTCACCAATCAGGCAACGATCGATGCGATGGGCTTTGTCGGAGAGCGTGCAGCTACGTATCGAGTTGCCAATCCCATGTCTGAGGAATTTCCTTTAATGCGTGTTCATCTTATTCCCGGTCTAATCGAAGTTGCACAGCGCAATATCAGTCGTGGGGCTAAGGATTTTGCGATCTTTGAGATGGGTTCGATTTTTCGTAGCTCTAAAAAGCTAGTGCCCGCTATTTCGCCGCAACTCTCACAACGTCCAGAGCAGAGATTGATTGAAGAGATATTTGCGAGTGTGCCACCACAGGCCCATCACGTTGCAGGTCTATTGGTCGGAAAAGTTGAGAATGAAAATTGGCAAGGTAAATCTCGTTCCTACAATTGGACAGATGCTATTGCCTATGCTGAAAATATTTTAGAGTTGTGTAATTTGGAGTGGAGTAAGGTACGATCAGATCTTGCGCCTTGGCATCCAGGTCGCTGCGCAGAACTCATCATTGATGGCAAAGCTGTAGCCCATGCCGGCGAACTTCATCCTCGAATTGTGGCCGCCTATGGTTTGCCTGAACGCTCCGTCGCATTTGCAGTAGCTCTTAGCGCTTTGCCTCATTCGCAGTTAGTAAAACCAACAACAGTAGGAACAATGCCAGCAGCGCTACAAGATGTGGCTCTTATCGTTGATTCAACAATGAGTGCGCAATCCGTGGAATCAGCCCTTCGCGAGGGTGCCGGAGAGCTTCTTGAATCTATTACCTGCTTTGATCGCTACGACAAGATTGGGGATGGAAAGATTTCGCTGGCCTTCACACTGACCTTCCGAGCCCCTGATCGCACCCTTACGGGTGAAGAGGTCTCATCCATGCGAGAGGCGGCCACCGCCGTGGCCTTTGCTAAATGTGGCGCTGTTCTACGTACCGCATAAGTATGCATAAGATTGCATAATTATCGATTGTCTGTTAATCTCATCTCATGAAAACAGCGGTTATAGGCGCAAGTGGCTATGCAGGAGGAGAGCTCCTGCGGTTGCTAGCAACTCACCCACATTTTGAAGTTGTATCAATAACTGCACACAGCAATGCCGGGGAGCAGGTGACCTCGGTTCATCCCCAACTACAGAGTTATGCAGATCGTAGATTCATTACCTCCGATCTCGTAGATTTTTCTGCCATTGAACTAGTTTTCCTAGCCCTTCCGCACGGTGAATCGGCGACTTTGATTGCAAAGATTCCATCGAATGTAAAGATTGTCGATCTAGGTGCAGATTTTAGATTAGAAGATGCAAGTCAATGGAAAAAGTATTACGGCGGCGAGCATGCAGGGGCTTGGGTCTATGGATTACCAGAGCTTGCATCTGGTCAACGTGATGCAATCAAAAAAGAGAATAGAGTTGCGAATCCAGGTTGCTACGCCACCTCAATTTGCCTCGGAATAGCACCTGCCGTTGGGCTAATCGATGTATCAGATATCGTGGTCGTTGCCGCATCAGGTACAACAGGGGCTGGCAGAAGCGCAAAAATCAATTTGATAGCAAGTGAAGTTATGGGTTCGCTAACATCATACAAATTCGGTGGAGTTCACCAACACACACCTGAAATCGAGCAGGCAATATCTGCTGTGGCTCAAAAACCTGCAAAAATATCATTCACACCGATACTTGCTCCAATGCCTCGTGGAATTCTCTCCACAATTACGGCAAAGTTGAGTCATTCAATGACGACACAGCAGGCTCATGATCTCTACGTCAAGGCATATGAGTCAGAGTTCTTTGTTGATGTACTGCCGCTGGGCCAAATGCCAAAGACAAGTGCACTGACGGGCAGTAACAAAGTTCAGATCCAGGTGGCAGTCGATGAGCATACAGATCGTTTAATTATCTCGGTTGCCATTGATAATCTTGGTAAAGGTGCTGCGGGACAGGCTATCCAAAATGCAAATTTAATCTGCGGCCTTGCTGAAGATGCTGGTTTATCCCTGGATGGACTAGGAATATGAAACTGCCACAAGGCTTTCGCGCCGGCGCAGTTGCTGCAGGTTTAAAGAGCAGTGGGGCACTTGACTTAACCATCATTGAAAATCAGGGACCCCGCTTTGATGCCGCTGCCGTATTTACAACTAATAAAGTAGTAGCAGCACCTGTTATATGGTCGAAAGAGGTAGCTAAGGGCGGCCTAGTTCGCGCCGTTGTTCTAAATTCTGGGGGTGCAAATGCCTGCACCGGTCCGCAAGGCTTTATCGATACCCATGTGAGCGCTGAATTAGTTGGCGATCTCTTATCAATCTCTTCAGGAGAAGTGATTGTCTGCTCAACGGGATTAATTGGTGAGTTATTGCCGATGGATAAAGTTACGGATGGAATTCGACGAATTGCTGCGGATATGGATAGCAATTCTCTCGATCTTGCAGCACAGGCGATTATGACGACCGACTCCGTCCCAAAGATTGCAACTGTTTCGAAATACGGCGTAGAGTTTTCTGGGATCGCTAAAGGAGCTGGAATGCTTGCCCCGGCATTAGCGACGATGTTATCTGTTGTGATGACTGATGCAATTGTTTCAGATAAAGCACAAGAGATTTTTACACGTGCTGCAGATCGCACATATAACCGAATCGATTCAGATGGCTGCACCTCCACTAACGACACGGTTCTATTTATGTCATCGGGTGCAAGTGGCCAGAGCATCTCTGATATTCAACTTGAAGAGCTTCTTATGCATGTGTGTGGCTCACTTGCCGCACAATTAATCGCCGATGCGGAGGGTTCGACTAAAACTGTTTCAATTAGAGTCAAAAACGCTCTGAGTGAATCCGATGCAGTCAATGTTGCTAGAGCGTGTGCGCGCAATAATCTTTTAAAAGCGGCCATATTTGGGGGTGATCCCAATTGGGGTCGCGTTCTAGCTGCAGTTGGTACTGCCGACGCGCAGATAGATCCACTTACCATTGATGTAATGCTCAATGATGTGGCGGTGTGCACCAATAGTGCTCCTGATGCCGATAAGTCCACTGTTGATTTCAGTGCTCGCGAAGTTATTATCGAGATAGATCTCAAAGTCGGCACTTCAACGGCAACGGTATTAACAAATGATTTGTCTTACGATTATGTCCACGAGAATTCGGCTTACTCGTCATGATCGTGGTCAAGTTCGGTGGTCATGCAATGAGGGATGAAGATGGTGGATTTGCCCGCGCGATTTCCATCGCTTTAAATGCGGGTGAATCGGTTGTAGTTGTCCATGGAGGAGGACCGCAGATAGATAAGGCGCTGTCTTCATCCGGCATCGAGAGCAAATTTATTGGCGGGTTTAGATATACAACTGCCGAAACCTTCAATGTTGTTGAAAGAGTACTTGTCACCGAAGTAGGTCAAGGAGTAGCTACAGCTCTTTCCAATGGCGGCGTACCGGCCAAAGCGATATCGGGTCGTACATTGCCAACTTTAGTAGCACGAAAGAAAACCTCGCTCGTTGATGGAAGCCCAGTAGAGCTCGGGCAAGTCGGAGATGTTGTTTCAGTCGATACAAGCGAGATAAAATCTCTTTTATCTGTAGGCACAACTCCGGTCCTTGCCCCCATAGCTGCCGATGCGGAGAGTGAGAACGGATTAAATGTAAATGCAGATTTAGCTGCCGCAGCTATTGCAGGGGCGATGGATGCTAGTTCACTTATTATTCTTACCGATGTTTCAGGCATATACCGGGACTGGCCCGATAAGAGTTCACTGATTTCGACAATATCCTATAAAGAACTCGCAACGATGAAGTCAACTTTTCAAGAGGGAATGGCACCGAAAGTACAGGCAATATTGGATGCAATCGACCAAGGGGCGAAAGCTGTGAGAGTTATCGATGGAACGGATTCAAAGAACCTGGTTGACGCATTCTCTGGCACAGGTGGAACTCTGGTGAGTGCATGAACAATAAGGAGTTATTAGCTGAGTGGTCGGAATCGATGCAAAACAATTACGGTGCGCCTTCGATTGCACTCGTTAGTGGAAAAGGCTTAGTTGTAAAAGATGCCGACGGCAAAAGCTACTTAGATTTTCTCAGCGGAATTGCAACAAATGTTCTCGGTCATGCTCACCCCGCGATAGTTAAAGCAGTCACGAAGCAGGTAGGACTGTTGGGCCACGTTAGTAACTTTTATGCCCATCCGAATGTGGTTGAACTGGCGCAGAAGTTAAAAGAGATGACGGGGGATCCAGATGCAAAAGTGTTTTTCGCACAATCTGGCGCCGAAGCTAATGAAGCCGCTATTAAGCTCTCGCGTCGAACTGGGCGCTATCGCATAGTTGCAGCACGTGGTGCCTTTCATGGGCGCACAATGGGAGCGTTATCTTTAACGGGGCAACCTTCTAAGCGCGAGCCTTTCTTACCGCTTCTTAAAGGGATTACCCATGTTGATTTCGGTGATATCGATGCTATGAAACGTGCAGTTAATAAGAAAACTGCGATGGTAATCATCGAGCCGATTATGGGGGAGGCTGGAGTAGTTGTACCCCCTGCTGATTATCTAGCGGCAGTTCGTGATATCTGTGATCTAACTGGTGCACTGATGGTTTTAGATTGCGTGCAAACTGGAATGGGCCGTACGGGAGATTGGTTTGGCTATGAATACTCTGGAATTACCCCAGATGTAATTACGCTTGCTAAGGGCTTAGGCGGGGGACTTCCTCTCTCTGCAATGATCGCCTGCGGGGCTTCGGCTTATTTATTTCAACCCGGAGATCACGGCTCAACCTTTGGTGGTAATCCCATCACTACTGCAGCATCTCTTGCAGCGATCAAGTTCATTGAAAAGAATCAATTGATGGGAGCAGTTAAGCGACATGAGAAGCAGTTACTGGCCGAGATTGCTTTAATTCCTCGCGTTAGTGAAGTGCGCGGCGCCGGTCTTTTGATCGCAATTGAGTTGACATCGCCAATTTCAAATAATGTACTCGTGGCATTGCGCGATAATGGAGTTTTAGTAAATGCTCCTACACCCACAACTATTCGTATCGCACCGGCGCTAACGGTAACTACAGCACAAATCAATACCTTTATTGCAGTCTTTAGAAAGGTTATGGCGAATGTCAACTAAGAGTGTCTCAGCACGTAGAGCCAAAGCAATATCCCTTATTGAATCTGGGGTCGTTCATTCGCAATCGGATTTAGTCACCTTGCTAAAAAAATCTGGCTATGCCGTTACTCAAGCCACCGCCAGTCGAGATCTAGAAGAGATTGGCGCAGTACGAGCGCGCACTAAAACCGGTGAATCTGTCTATCAAATATCGGGCTCAACCGATGATGCACTCGCACGAGTCTCACCAATGCCCGCAAAGCTCATACTCTCCGTTGATCACAGCGCAAATCTTGCAGTGATTCACACGCCTCCAGGGGCTGCTCAGTTCCTAGCTAGCTCTCTCGATCACGCCGGTCTCACCGGAGTAATTGGAACGATCGCAGGTGACGACACGATAATCCTTGTCTCCAAGAAAGCCACAGGTGGGGCTCAATTAGCGAAAGAATTGCTTGCATACTCAAAATCAACAGGTGGGAAGAGATAGATGGCGCTCTGGGGTGGACGGTTTTCGCATGGTGCAGCAGATGCTGCCTTTGCACTCTCGCGTAGCGTTGATTTTGATTGGCGTCTTGCTCCCTATGACATTCGATCATCTCTTGCCCATTTATCGATCCTAGAATCTAGCGGCCTTCTAAATGCTGGCGATTGCGGGGCTATCAGGGGTGCGCTCAAAGAGTTAGCTGCAGATGTATCGAGTGGCAATTTTCTACCAATTGCCAGCGATGAAGATGTACACAGCGCACTTGAGCGCGGCCTTAATGAAAAGTTGGGTGCCCGCGGGGGATTACTTCGCGCAGGCCGTTCACGAAATGATCAGGTCACTACAGATCTTCGTCTCTTTGCAATCGATCACATGCTGGAGATAGCACTGCTCATCACCGGTATGCAGAGTGCGCTTTTGGAAAAGGCCTCTGAGTACGTCAATGACAGTGCTCCGGGTTTTACTCATATTCAACATGCCCAACCCGTCTCCTTTGGTCACGAGTTAGCAAAGCATGCACATGCCTTTGGCCGTGATCTCGATCGCATTGATGACTGGTTACTGCGCACATCGGTTAGTTCACTCGGTGCCGGAGCATTAGCTGGTTCATCTCTACCACTTGATCCAAAGGCGACTGCAAAGGATTTAGGCTTTAGGGCTAGTTTTGCAAATAGTATCGATGCAGTGAGCGATCGCGACTATTGCGCCGAAGCGCTCTTTATTCTCGCCCTCATCGGTACTCACCTCTCTCGCATCGGTGAAGAGTGGACGTTATGGGCTTCATCTGAGTTTGCATGGGCGAAGGTTTCAGATGCCTATTCAACTGGCTCATCAATAATGCCGCAGAAAAAGAATCCAGATATCGCAGAGCTTGCCCGTGGAAAATCTGGACGTCTTGTCGGAAATTTAGTTAGCGTTCTTACGATGCTTAAAGGACTTCCATTTGCCTATAATCGCGATTTACAAGAGGACAAAGAGCCATTCTTTGACAGCGTCGATACGCTTTTGGTTTTAATTCCTGCACTCACTGGAATGATCGCTACAACTGATTTCGATCGAGAAAAAATGGCGGCAGCGGCCCCCCTCGGCTTCTCTCTTGCAACTGAGATCGCCGATTACTTAGCTCTTAAAGGGATTCCATTTGCAATCGCACATGAGGCTGCAGGTGCTTGCGTTGCCTTGTGCGAATCAAGTGATCGCCAACTACACCAACTCAGCGATAGCGAACTGCTCACAATTCATCCATCCCTTGATGCCAGTGTTCGTTCACGCCTTACTGTTCATGGCGCGCTCAGCTCTCGCACCACGGCAGGTGGTACAGCGCCTTCACTTGTTGACGAACAGATAAAAACAGCAGTTGCTGAAAATCTTGCAACGCAGAAGTTAATTATCAACAAGCAGAGTAGTTTTAAGGAGATGATGAGCTCATGAATCTCATTGAAGATCTACGCTGGCGTGGCCTAGTTGCCCAGTCCACCGATGAAAAAACCCTTCTTGAAGCACTTAAAAAGCCCATCACGCTCTACATAGGTTTTGATCCAACGGCGCCTTCACTGCACGTTGGCAACCTAGTGGTTCTCTTAGTCCTGCGTCGTTTTCAATTGGCTGGCCACAAACCGATTGCATTAGTCGGGGGAGCAACTGGATTAGTTGGTGATCCCAGTGGGCGCAGCGATGAACGGATACTCAATAGCAGTGAAGTAGTCGAAGGCTGGGTAAAGGGTATACGCAAGCAAGTCTCCGCCTTTTTAGACTTTGATACACCTACAAACCCAGCGCTAGTAGTAAATAACCTTGATTGGACGGCTCCACTGAGTGCTATCGAATTCCTTCGCGATATTGGCAAACATTTCTCAGTTAATCAGATGCTAGCCAAAGACTCAGTTGCCGCCCGCCTTGAAGCTGGTGGAATCTCTTACACCGAGTTTTCCTATCAAGTCCTTCAGTCTTATGACTTCCTCGAACTCTTTCGCCGCAATGACTGCACACTTCAACTGGGTGGCTCAGATCAATGGGGAAATATTGTTGCTGGATTAGATCTCATACGTCGTGTTGAATCAGGCAGTGGTCATGCACTTACGGTTCCATTATTGGCAAAATCAGATGGATCAAAGTTTGGTAAGAGTGCCGGTGGTAGCATTTGGTTAGATCCGTCGATGACATCTCCTTATGCTTTTTTCCAGTTCTGGCTAAATACTGAAGATAAGGACATCATCAATTTTCTTAAAGTCTTTTCCTTTAAATCCCATGAGGAGATTTCTGCGCTAGAGAAATCCCACAGTGAAAATCCTGGTTTGCGCGGTGCTCATCGAGAGTTAGCACGAGAATTAACAACTCTTGTTCATGACGCCGATACAACGCAACGCGTAGAAAACGCTGCCAAAGCTCTCTTTGGGCAGGGCGATCTCACTTTGCTAGATGAGGCAACACTTGCAAGTGCACTGGCCGAACTTCCCCGCACAACGATCTCAAAAACACAGGAGATTCCATCGTGGGTGGATCTACTGGCTGCAACCGGAGTCGTAGATTCCAAATCGGCGGCCCGGCGCGTGGTCAAAGATGGTGGTGCATATCTCAATAATGAAAAGGTTGTTTCCGAGGATTATGTGCCGACAAAATCCGAGTTTTTATGCGGTAAATATGCGGTTTTGCGCAAAGGCAAGCGGGATTTAGCTGCCGTAGAGCTCATCTAGATTTCTTGTACTTTTAAACCAAAAGCTCTAAAAGCCTAGCCCGCTGCTGAAATTCAACTTCTCTGAATCTGTTTTTACTCCTTAAAACCCGATTTGACCCTTCTGTGGGTGGGGGCTATAGTTGCGCTCTTGCTGTGAAACGGACGAATAAGGCCGAACAGCATCGATTACCACTCCTAATCCAAGATTTAGGCCCGGTTTGACCGTGCCTGAGTGAATGGACTAGGTTTGGCGGTCTGCCCTGAAAATAGGAGTAATC
>WLNU01000025.1 GCA_009699645.1 Actinomycetota bacterium
ATTCAAAGTTCTGATCGCGTGTGAGGTTATGCGAATACAAATTGGGATGGAATAAATCATTGTTGCAATAGTTGCCGATGCAGCACCTATCATAAAAATAAGTGCGATAGGAGCCATGTACACAAGGGTCGGCAAGATCTGCGCTAAATCCAATAATGGGGTGAGTATTTTTAAGGTTCGATCGGAGAGTCCTGCCCATATCCCCAGTGGAATTCCAATAGCTAGGGATAGTAAGACGGCGGCAAGAGTCATTGCTATCGAATCCATGGTGTACTGCCACATACCAAGTGCACCGCACGCTAGAAGAAGTGAGACTGAAAGCAATGCCGTTCTCCATTGGCTGGTTGCAAAGACTGCGAAGGCAATAAGCCCTACAACTCCTAACCATCCAATAATGGGGATTACCGAGTTAGGTGCTGGTACTGCAATGAGATTTCTAATCACTTGCACAAAGCCATCAATGGCGCTACGAATTGGGTTAAAGATATAGATAAAGGCCGGACTTTCTGTTCGATTTCCACGTAAATCCAAAGCTTTCCGGCCGACAAAGGCTGTAAAAGAGGTATTTTCATAAGTGGCAATCTGCAAAGTATTTTTTCCTTGCAAAAGACGGCCCAGAAGTATCCAGAGCGCAACTGAACCTAGAAGTAGATAAGGCTTTCGAAGATGCATTAAGCAACACCTGAGATGATGCGTAATACATCATCACTTGATACGACTCCTAAGGCCTTACCGTTATCACTTACTCGAATTGGGCGGTGATCGGCGATAATTAAACTGCAGGCATCGCGAATAATCATGTCGGCAGAGAGTTCAGGGCCATCGGTTGCCTCACCAGCCTTGGGTGCTCGAGCAAGATAGCGAAGTGTTAAGACATGTGACTTGGCGATATCGCGCACGAAGTTAGCCACATATTCATCGGCTGGATGGGCAACTAAATCCTCCGGTGTTCCTATCTGAACTATGGCGCCATCGCGCATAATCGCAATACGATCTCCTACTTTTACAGCCTCGGATAAGTCATGAGTAATAAAGACCATCGTCTTTCCGAGCTCATGATGCAGGCGAATAACCTCCTGCTGCATATCACGGCGAATCAATGGATCAAGTGCACTAAATGGTTCATCTAAAAATAAAACTTGGGGATCGACAGCTAATGCCCGGGCAAGTCCTACACGCTGCTGCATTCCGCCTGAAAGCTGTTCAGGATAGGCGTTTGAAAATCCCTGTAAACCGACGAGCTCAATTACTTCATTAGCACGAGCATGTCGTTCAGCCTTTTTAACTCCATTGATCTCAAGTGAGTAGGCGATATTGTCGATCACGTTGCGGTGAGGCAATAGACCAAAGTGTTGAAAGACCATCGAAAAACGGGTTTTACGAAGTTCGCGCAAGCGCGCAGTATTAACCTGCAAAATATCTTCGCCTTCAAAGGTTAATGAACCCGCCGTTGGTTCAACTAAGCGGGTCATGCAGCGCACTAATGTGGATTTACCCGAACCAGATAATCCCATGACAACGAAGACTTCACCTGGGGCGACATCGAATGAAACATCACGGACTGCGATTGTGTTTCCCGTCTGGGCGCGCAGCTCTGGGCGAGTTAAATCGGCAAGTGGGCTACCAATTACTTTTTCGGCATCTGAGCCAAATACTTTCCACAGGCCTTTAACTGAGATCATCGGTGCTTCTGCGCTCACTCAGTAAACCCTTCTACTTATTGATCCTTAAACCACCCGGATCGACTAGGAGCATTGTTGGTCCAAATGTGTTTGATTTCAAGGTACTCACCCAAGCCATGCTCGCCTAATTCGCGGCCTATGCCCGACTGCTTGTATCCGCCCCACTCAGCAGCTGGTCGATAGGGACCAAAGTCGTTGACCCAGATTGTTCCGTGGCGAAGGGCGCTAGCAACGCGGGCAGCCTTTGCAGCATCACCGCTCCATACTCCACCCGATAATCCAAAAACGGTGTCATTGCCAATTGCAATCGCTTCGGCCTCGCTATCAAATACTTCTACCGTCATCACCGGGCCAAATGACTCTTCTTGCACGCAGTACATTTTCCCTTGGCAGTTATCTAAGACCGTTGGCAAGTAATACCAGCCCTTGGCATGCTCTGGCTTATCGCTGCGCTTGCCACCAACTAATAATGTGGCACCTTCTGCGATACCTCTCTGAACATAAGCGCTCACATTATTTAAATGTGCCTGGCTAATCAGTGGACCGGTCTCTGCCATCTGATCATCTGGCCCACCGAGTGAGATCTTTGCCGCTCGGCGCACAATCTCATTAACGACTCGATCATGAATCGACCGCTCAACGATTAAACGTGTGCCAGCCGAACATACTTGACCTGAGTGTAAGAAGGCGGCCGTTACGGCGTTATCAATGGCTGCATCGATATCGGCATCGGCAAAGATAATGTGTGGATTCTTGCCTCCAAGCTCTAGCGCCAATTTCTTTACAGTCTCTGCAGCTGCTCGAATAATTGTCTGACCCGTTGTTAATCCCCCAGTAAAGGAGACTAAGTCAACACGCGGATCACTGATGAGCGAGGTACCGACAACTGATCCTGGACCCAAGATTAAATTAGCAACACCTTTTGGTGTACCCGCCTCTTCAATAATCTTCATCAAAGCAATAGCGCTTTGCGGTGTTAACTCACTTGGCTTAACGATGAAGGAGCAACCGGCAACTAATGCAGGCGCAACTTTCCATGCAATCTGCAAGAGTGGATAGTTCCAGGGGCCGATGAGTGAGGCAACACCTAAAGGCTCATGCACAATGCGACTTGAGACATGGGCAATTCCCACATCAACGCTGCGCCCATGCTCTTTAGCACCAAGGGCTGCAAAGTGTCTAAAGGTTGAAACGACATCGGCAACGTCGTATTGCGCTTCAATGAAACGTTTTCCTGTGTCATCACTCTCTTTACGCGCAATTACATCTGTGTCGCGCTCTAATAAATCAGCGATCTTTGCAACTAGTTCACTACGCGCTTTAAAGCTCCATGAAGTAAAGAGACCAGAGTCAAAAGATGCACGTGCTGCACCGATAGCATCCAATACATCGGCTTGTGTGGCTTGGGAAACGGTTGCAACAACGCTTTGATCGTGGGGGCTACGAACTTCGTGAACACCGCCATCTAATGCCGCTCGCCAAGTGCCATCGATAAAGAGCGTTGCGACCATAGTGGATTTAATCTAGTTGGCTTTTGCGCATTGCAACAAACTCATCGAGCTCTTGTCGCATGCGTGGATCCATATCTGGAGCAACGTAATCCTCTAACTTCTTCTTGTAGATTTCTGCTGCACGCATCTTCGAATCCTTGGCACCTAGGCGTGTCCATCGCTCGAAGTTATCGCTATTTGTTAAAAATGGCCGGTAGAAACAGTCGCGGAATCGCTCCATTGTGTGGGCAGCTCCTAAGAAGTGACCACCATGGCCAACTTCAAGGTGGGCATCAAAGGCTAGGGATTCAACGTTGAACTCGAGCGGGGTGAACTCAGTCATCAGTGACTGGAGAATTTCAATATCGAGAACGAACTTTTCATAGCACGAGACGAGTCCGCCCTCGAGCCAGCCGGCAGTGTGCATGACCCAGTTAGTACCAGATAGGAAAGTTGGCATCATCGTCATCATTGTTTGATATGCCGATTGCGCATCTACCGTCTGAGAAGAGTTTAAGCCGCCGCCGCCACGAAATGGCAGGTTAAAGCTACGTGCTATCTGGCCAGTGCAGAGCAGTCCGATTCCAGACTCAGGTGTACCAAACTGTGGTGATCCCGATTGCATATCGATATTAGAAAGGAAGGATCCAAAGACAATTGGGCATCCTGGATTCAAAGTCTGTGCAAGTGCGATACCAGTTAAAGCCTCGGCAATCTGTTGTGCCAATGTCGCTGGAATTGTTACTGGACTCATCGCACCCATGAGTAGGAACGGTGTTACAACAACTGGCTGACCGGCCAGGACATATTCGCGAAGTGAATCCAACATGCGATCATCCCAGCGAAGTGGTGAGTTGCAGTTAACGAGAGAGATGAGGGCTGGAACCTCAACAATTGCTTCACGCCCGCCATGAATAATTTCGGCCATCTTGATAACATCAATTGCATTTTGAGCCGTTACAACATTACCCATGAAGAACTTATCGGTCAGAGTAGCTGCGGCATATGCCATATCTAAGTGGCGAGAATCAAGGGACAAATCATTAGGTTCGCAGACAACTCCACCGACGCTATCTAGGGCATCAAATGATTGAGATAACTTACAAAAGTTTTCATAGTCGTTAAAAGTTGCATCGCGGCGAATATCGCCTTCGCGCACAAAGGGTGGGCCATAGACGCCACCAAAGACCATTGAGTTGCCACCGATGTGAACATTGTTCTTGGGATTGCGAGCGCGCAGATTAAATTCGCTAGGGGCCAGTGCGCACTGCTTGAGAATCCAATCGGGATCGAACTTAACGTTATCGCCCACTACCGTTTGTCCAGCATCGCGCAAAACATCGATCGCCCACGGCGACATGAACTCAATACCGATCTCAGAGACGATGCGACGCCAACCAAGGGTCAAAGTCGCCATAGACTCTTGGCTCAAGATCTCGTATCGAGGCATTCGATTTTCAAACATGTCAGACTCCTTAGCCCCTATTGACCACTGGACACGAACGAGAATACCCTTAGATAGTGGAACAGTGGTTCCATAATATGGAACACTATAGGCAGGGTGCGGAGGTGGATACATGAGTGAACTAGTCAATGGAACTCAGGCGATCGATCGTGCCAGCGCACTTCTTATTCATATCCTTGAGTCATCTACTCCTCCACTTTTATCAGAGCTCTCACGTACCTACGAGATTCCAAAGAGCACGACCTCTCGCATGTTAAGTGCCCTTGAGCGTCAAGGTCTCGTTCGCCGTGATCGCGCAGGCGCCTTCATCGCTGGCGATGTTCTTACTCAGTTTGCCCGCTCACAAAATCATGACTCGGTGTTAGTGGCCCGTATGCACTCGGTTTTAGAAAAGCTAGCCTTGAGCACTGGCGAGACATCCAATTTAGCCGTTTCAAGTAATGGCGAGATGAGGCTGATTGATCAAGTTGATTCACACTACCTCCTTGGTGCAACTAACTGGGTCGGAAAGCGAATCCCCTATCACGCATCAGCCCTTGGCAAGATTTTGTTGGCCTATGGCGCAGCGATTATCCCAGCTGGAAAGTTGGAAAGGTTGACATCAAAGACAATTACATCTCGTCCTCGCTTATTAATAGAGCTCGAAAACGTGCGCAAAAAGGGCTTTGCAATTATTATCGATGAGCTTGAAGAGGGCCTAGTCGCAGTAGCCGCGCCGATTCGCGAAGATGATGGTCGCGTCGTTGGTGCAATTTCAATTTCTGGTCCTTCAGCGCGATTAACGCTGAGGGATTTAGGTAAGATTGGCGAAGTTATTATCCAAGAGATCCACTCACTCCAAGTAAATCATGAAGGAAAGATAGGTGCAGCATGACTCATGACGACATCATCAAGGCGCTCTTTGACGAGACATTGGTTGGAAATGCTCCAGTAGTTTTAGAGCTAACCAAGCAAGGTATCTCCGATGGCATGACGCCGAGCACAATCCTCTTTGATGCCTTGATTCCTGCACTCGAAGAGGTCGGTGCACGCTTTGAGCGTGGAGATTTCTTCGTGCCAGAGATGCTTATCTCGGGTAAAGCGATGTCTGGTGCTCTGGCCTTTCTGCGTCCACTCCTTGCTGAAACTGGAGCTGAGACGGTTGGTACATATTTAATGGGTACGGTCAAAGGCGATGTTCACGATATCGGCAAAAACTTAGTCAATATCATGCTCGAGGGCGCTGGCTTTAACGTTATCGATCTTGGCGTTCAGGTTGCACCTGAAAAATTCGTCGCTGGAATCCTTGAGCACAAGCCAGATATCGTCGGAATGTCGGCCTTCTTAACGACAACGATGCCGATGTTTAAAGTCAATATCCATGAAATTACTAAAGCTGGCCTGCGCGATCAAGTAATCATTATGGTTGGCGGGGCACCTGTAACACAGGAGTATGCCGATGTTGTTGGCGCCGATGGCTTTGCTGCCGATGCCTCAACGGCAGTTCGTGTTGCAAAAGATTTAATTGCCAAAAAGCGCGCGCTGGTTACTGCATAGATTCATGTTGAAGAAACTTCTCCCAGTTATAGAGCACGCGCTCAAAGCCCCAGTATGGGACTGTCGCATGTGTGGTCAGTGCGTATTGCACTCAACCGGTATGACTTGTCCGATGACATGTCCCAAGACTTTGCGCAACGGTCCATGTGGAGGAGTACGCGAAGATGGAAACTGCGAAGTAAAACCAGAGATGCGCTGCATCTGGGTCAAGGCATATGATCGTACGATTTCACTTCCACTTCCAAAGGTTTGGAAAGAGCATTACAACGAACTTCGGCCACCCGTCGATATGCAGCTACAAGGCACATCATCATGGATTAACTTAGTAACAAAGCGCGATCAGCAGGTTCCTGCTGGTTGGTCGGTAGAAGATGGTGGCCACTAATGTCACTACTTCGCGAAAAGTTAGAAAATAGTAAGGATTTAGTTTTTACCGCTGAGTTCCCATCGGTAGATGGTGGTGGTATGGCCAGTGTTGAGAAGAATGTTGCACGCCTTGCGCCATGGTTTGATGCAGTCAATGCCACCGATAATCCAGCAGCTCACGCCCATGCATCCAACACCACAACGGCTATTGCGATGAAGATGCATGGCCTAGAGCCCATCATGCAGATTGTCTGTCGTGATAAAAATCGAATCGCTATTCAAGCCGACATGATGGGCGCCTCACTGCATGGCATTACCAATCTCTCACTTTTAACTGGCGATGATGTCACCGCAGGTGATGAGCATGAGGCACGTAGAGTCTTTGATATCGATAGCGCACAAGCGATTAATATTGCAAGGGTTATGGCCACTGGTACCTATTTATCAGGGCGAGCAATAAAGCCAGCACCTGATTTCTATATTGGAGCAGTTGAAAACTCGGCCGCTCCCCCATTTGATTATCGAATCCAGCGTGCGCTCAAGAAGCATCGTGCAGGTGCAAAGTTCTTGCAACTACAGATCTGCTACCACCCAGATCGCCTTGAAGCCTTTTGTAAGGGTGTGGCCGAGATAGCACCAGATCTCAAACTCATTCCAACGATTGTCATTGTTAAGGGAGCTAAACCATTGGGTTTCATGCACGATAAAGTGCCAGGCATTGATGTCCCATCCCAAACTTTGGCCCGTGTTCAAAACGCTAGTGACCAGAGTGAAGAGGTCTATTCCTTAACACTTGAGCTAGCCCAGCACGCTCTCTCACTTCCAGGAGTGCGAGGGCTGCATATCACGGATTTTCGACACGATGACTCGTTAGCACGTTTTATGTCCGATCTCGGACGAACCCCAAGAAACTAAATAGGAGCCCCTACATGCATACAGTTCTATCCTCACCTAACAAGACGGTCACGATCGGTCACGATCAACCATTTTGTATTATTGGTGAGCGCATCAATCCAACGGGTCGCAAGAAGTTTCAGCTTGAGCTGCGCGAAGGTAACCTATCGGCGATAGAGAAGGATGTAATCGCCCAAGTTGCTGGCGGCGCTGATGTATTAGATGTAAATATGGGAGTTCCCCTTACCGATGAGCCGGCACTACTGTCCAAGGCCATCACTCTGATTCAAACTCTTACGGATACGCCCATCTGTATCGATTCATCAATTATTGAGGCGCTCCAAGCCGGGCTCGAGGCATATCAAGGTAAAGCGCTCGTAAATAGCGTAACTGGTGAAGACGAACGTATGGAACTCATTCTTCCACTTATTAAAAAACATGGTGCGGCGATTATTGCACTGCCCAATGATGAAACTGGAATCCCAGCAACGGCTGCAGAGCGAATGGTTATTACAGAAAAAATCGTTCGCACAGTTGAAAAACATGGTATCCCGCTAGATGATTTAATAATCGATCCACTAGCCATGACGGTCGGCGCAGATCCAGAGGCTGTAAAAATTACGCTTGAAACAATCTTTTTAATCCGCGAAAAGTGGGGGCTCAATATGACCCTCGGTGCCTCCAATATCTCCTTTGGTCTGCCCTATCGCCACGCACTGAACGCGGCATTTTTGCCTGCGGCAATGTCACATGGATTGACCTGCGCAGTAATGGATGCCCGTACGCCACTGATCGTTGAATCCGTGCGCGCTGCAGATTTACTTCTAGGTTTAGATCCATGGGGTTCAAATTGGATAACTCGCTTTAGAACTATGGAGGCAGCTAAGGCTGCACTAGGAGAGGGTGTCTAACTATTAGTAAAAAAGAGCTTGACCCATCACTTGTGCCACATCACGACGGTACCGGTCGAATCAAGCTCGCCTTTCGATCCCTTGAAAAAGATAACTCTGTTGCATCTGAGAAAACTATTACAGTGCCAACTGGCGTTAGCGCATTTGATGCCGCATCATGGAACGGCATTGCTATCGATTCAACCTGTGGCGGATATGGAACCTGTAAGAAGTGCCGCATCAAAGTCACCGATGGAGATGTAGAGCCATCAAAATTAGATTTCCGTGCATTCACCGAAGCAGAGATAAAGCAGGGCTGGCGCTTGGCATGTCTGGTGCGCACCAGTGTCGATATCTCCATCGATGTGCCTGCATTAACTACCCGCCCTAAGGCTGCAACCGTCGGTGTTGGACGCCAAGTGATATTGCGCCCTGCAGTGCAAAAGCGCTACGTCGAGCTTGAAGAGCCGACTTTGCACGATCAGCGCACCGACATCGTGCGCTTATTCGATGCAATTGAAGATATCGAAGGCACAGCATCACTTGCTTCAATGCGCAATATCCCCCGCGTACTACGTGCAGCAAACTTTAAAGTCACGGCGGTCTTCGTTGATCAAGATTTCATCGACATCGAACCCGGGGATACAACGGCCTTTCGCTACGGCATCGCTTATGACTTAGGAACAACTACAGTTGTTGCAACTCTGCTCGATCTCAATACTGGAACACCTTTGGCCGTTAAATCAATTCTCAATAAACAGCAGCCATTTGGCGCCGATGTTATTACGCGCATAAGTGCAACGATGCTCGATCCTGCAGCCCTTGAAAAACTATCCTCACTTGCACAAGAGACGCTCAATCAACTCACTCAAGAGGTCTGTAGTGAGGCAGGGGTCGACCCACTTCATGTCTATGAGATTGCAATTGCTGGCAATGCCACGATGAATCAACTTCTACTTGGTATAGACCCAGAGCCACTTGGGGTGGCGCCATTTATTATGGCCTCAGCTGATTTTCCTGACATTGATGCAGTTGATATCGGAATTGCTATCCATCCGCGGGCAAAGGCCGTTATCTTGCCATCACTTGGTGCATACGTTGGCGGTGACATTATCGCTGGCGCACTTGCTTCGGGCATGGATCGCGATAAGCGCCTGCGCTTATTTATCGATGTTGGTACTAATTGCGAGATTGTTTTAGGCGATGGTGAAAAGATTTTAGCAACTGCCGCACCTGCTGGACCTGCCTTTGAAGCGGCGAGTATTAAATGTGGTGTGCGTGCGGCATCTGGTGCGATTGAAACTATCAAAATTACCGATGGTCAGTTAGTTATCGGCACGATTGATGACACGCCCGCCATTGGAATCTGTGGCTCTGGCTTAGTTGATGCATGCGCATCTCTAGTAGGAGTGGGATTGCTCGATCATTCGGGGCGTTTTGTTACCGATGAGATCGCTGCACAGGTTGCTCCTACCTTGGCCGATCGTTTATTAGAGCGTGAGGGTGAGCGCGTGTTTGTCTTAACATGGAGCAAAGAGGTTGGAGATTTAAGCGACTGTGTATTTTTGACGCAACGCGATGTCCGCGAACTTCAATTTGCTAAAGCTGCCATTGCAACAGGTTGGGCGCTACTGCTTGAAGAGTTTGGTGTTGCAGAGTCTGAGATTCAACAAGTTCTGCTCGCAGGCTCTTTCGGTTCATACCTCTCCCCCGCATCTGCCGTAAAGATCGGACTTGTACCTAAGCTTTCAGTGATGCGTATCCTCTCGGCTGGAAATGTTGCCGGAGAAGGTGCCAAGATGGTTTTACTCTCGGCCCAAGAGCGCCATGGTGCCACAGCATTGTTGAAGGAGATTAATTACGTCGAGCTCTCAGATCGCGCAGATTTCAATGACAAGTTTGTAGATCGCTTAGCTTTCCCAGCATGAGTATCGGGATCGTAGCCTGTGGTGCGCTGGCTACACATATCGGCGATATAGTTATTGAGAATGCGCTGGACGTAGTTATTTATCCTCTTCCACCGCTTCTACATAACCGCCCCGAAAAAATAGCTGGCGAGGTTGATGCTCTTTTATCGCAGATCAAAGATAAACACAGCACATGCGCCGTTGCTTATGCCGACTGCGGTACATACGGTGCTTTAGATGCGGTGATTGAGCACCACAATGTAAAACGTCTTCGTGGTAACCACTGCTATGACATCTTTGCAGGAGCTACTGAAATCGAGCGAATCATGGCCGAAGATGCTGGCACATATTTCTTGACTGATTTTTTGGTGAAGTCTTTTCATCGAAGCGTCATCGTCGAGCTCGGTTTAGATAAATATCCGCATCTGCGCGATGATTACTTTAAGAACTACACACGCGTAATCTGGTTAGCACAGATTCGTAGCCCCGAATTAGAACAGGCCGCTATCGATGCAGCCGCAGAGATTGGACTTCCACTTCAGATTCAATCAGCTGGCTATGCAGGTCTAACCCACCAGGTTATGGAGTTAATTTCTCACTAACAGGATCTCAATAGCCTTAAGGACTACCGGTGAAAGCTCGGCTTTATTGACATCATTGTGTAGGCGTTCAATCATGGTCGGAGTCCAGAACTGCACAATATGGTGGGCGAGATTTATTTCAGGGGCATCGGTTGTCGGAAGATTTGACGCAATCTGATTGGCCATTCGTATGATGGAATCTAACTGAGGATCTCCACCGATATGTGTCTCGATCATGGCACCTGGGCCCTTAATACTTGGTGAAACCTCAACGGCTGTGACTTTGTACTCAGGGCAGTTAGTGGCCCAATCTGAAAAATCAGTGGTGATGACGTTGGCACCACTTTCAGGAAAATGGAAAGTTGTATAGACGACACCAGCTGGAACCTCATCGCTGATGCGTGCCTTCATAATCGTTTCACCAACGCGGCTTGCCAGCTTTACCCATGAGCCATCGGCGATACCACGCAGCTGTGCATCGGATTCATGGAGATCCAAGATGTCTTCAGTGTGCCAGATGTTATTTGCCGTGCGTCGTGTCTGGGCACCCACGTTGTACTGGCTAAGTACCCGTCCAGTAGTAAGCAGTAGCGGGAATTTGCGAGTGGCCTTTTCATCGGTTGGTACGTAGGGAGTCTTCATAAACTGACCCTCGCCACGCACAAAGTGATCGATATGCATGGTTGGGGTACCAGTTGGATTGGCTTCATTGCATGGCCATTGAATACTGCCGAGCTCATCAAGTGTTTTAAATGAGACACCCGAAAAAGTAGGTGTTGTCGCAGCGATTTCATCCATGATCGCAGCGCCATTTTCATAAGACATGGGATAACCCATAGCAGTTGCTAACTCACAAGCAACATCAAACTCGTTTTTTCCTATCTTAGATTTCATCACTGGACGAACGCGGTTAATACGGCGCTCGGCATTTGTAAATGTGCCATCTTTTTCCAGAAAAGATGTGCCTGGTAAGAAGACGTGAGCAAACTTTGAAGTTTCATTGAGGAACAAATCTTGAACTATCACCATGTCCATGGCGCGAAGGGCTGCATGCACATGGGATGTATTGGGATCTGATTGCGCGATATCTTCACCCTGAACAAAGAGTCCGCGATACTCTCCAACTATCGCCGAATCAAACATATTAGGAATCCGCATTCCTGGCTCTGCTTGAAGCTCTATACCCCAGGCGTCATTGAAAATCTTTCGTGTATCGGGATTTGAAATATGGCGATAGCCTGAAAGCTCATGTGGGAAAGAGCCCATGTCGCACGATCCCTGCACATTATTCTGTCCGCGAAGTGGATTAACTCCAACACCCTTGCGGCCAATGTTTCCAGTTGCCATAGCCAGATTGGCAATGCCCATAACCATTGTCGAACCTTGACTGTGCTCGGTCACACCGAGACCGTAATAAATTGAGCCGTTTTTAGCGCTGGAAAACATATGTGCCGCATCGCGAATCTGCGCAGCCGGTACTCGCGATGATGCCTCTAATGATTCTGGTGAGTTTTCAGGTAAGGATATAAATGCCTCCCACTCTTTAAAAGACTGCGCATCACAGCGCTCTTCCACGAATTCGCGCTTGATTAAACCATCGGTTGCAATCACATGGGCTAGAGCGTTAATAACGGCGACATTTGTACCCGGCATTAACTGTAAGTGATGGGCTGCGACCACTCCAGGAGTTCGAACAAGTGCGATAACACGGGGATCTATAATGATTAATTTGGCGCCTTTTCGTATCGCTTTCTTCATACGTGATGCAAA
>WLNU01000026.1 GCA_009699645.1 Actinomycetota bacterium
ATGTAAAAATCATTGCTAATCTTTTCAAGATGACTGAAGAATTCTTACACCACACAATCTCAAATCGGTCTGCGCCACACACACCTAATTAATTAATGAGATATTTTTACCCTGGTGGGTTTAGATCTCCACACCAATAAACTTAGTCTGCAAGAACTCGTGAATTCCATCAAAGCCACCTTCACGGCCTAATCCTGATTGCTTAACGCCACCAAATGGCGCCGCTGGATCAGAGATCACACCCTTGTTGATGGCAACCATTCCCGACTCCATCGCCTCTGCTGTGCGCAATGCACGGGTTAAGTTTGAAGAGAATACATAACTGATAAGACCGAACTCTGTGTCGTTTGCCCAAGCAATACCTTCGGCGTCAGTATCAAAGATAATGATTGGGGCAACAGGGCCAAAGATTTCATGGCCCAAGATTGGATTATCTTTTTCAACGGTTAAAACTGTGGCCGGATAAAAGGCGCCAACACCATCGGGCTTAACTCCACCGATTTTTACTTGTGCGCCGGCTGCAATGGACTCGTCAACTAAATCTGCGATCTTATTGCGCTCTTTCATGGAGACATAGGCACCCAGTGTCGTTGACGGATCTGTTCCACGACCCATTACATATGAACTCATGGACTTAGTCATCTCTGAGATGAACTTTTCTGCGATTCCACGTTGGACAAAGATTCGATTTGCCGATGTGCAGGCGGCGCCACCATTGCGCATCTTTGCAAGTGATAACTGAGGAATAGTTACGGCCAAATCAGCATCATCATGAACGATAACTTGGGCATTGCCACCGAGCTCCATTGAGCAGCGAATAACCTTGTCGGCCGCCTCTTTAAGTAGAACTCGTCCCACTTCAGTTGATCCAGTAAATGAAAGATTCTTAACACGAGCATCGTGCAGCATCTTTGAGATTGCTGGACCTGTTTTTTCTGGGAGTACTAAATTCAGAACTCCCTTTGGCAGACCTGCGCGCTCCATAATGTCGACGACATACATGGCAGTTAGTGGAGTTTCAGTTGCTGGCTTTAAAATCATTGTGCAGCCTGCAGCAACTGCTGGTCCAATTTTGCGAGTGGCCATTCCTGCTGGAAAATTCCAGGGAGTAATAAGAATTGATAAACCGATTGGTTGATGTGTTACCAAGATGCGCTTATCCCCTGAAGGGGATTTGCGGAAATCACCTGGAGTGCGCACAGCTTCTTCGGCAAACCAACGGAAAAACTCTGCAGCGTAGGCAGCTTCTCCGCGAGCATCTGGCATTGCTTTTCCATTTTCACGCGAGATTAACGTTGCAATCGCTTCGATCTCACTTGTCATAATTTCAAAGGCTTTACGCAATATCTCTGATCTAAATCGTGGCGCAGTCTTTGCCCACTCAGCGGCGGCGGCATCGGCTGCAGCGATGGCGGCATCACACTGGGCATCAGATGCCATTGAGACTTCGGCGATTACCGAACCATCACTTGGATCATGGACGGCGACCTTGCTAGCACCCTCAACCCATTGGCCATCAATATATAACTGTGTACGCATAGGGCGAGCATACGCTCTGCCTGCAAGAAGTTGAAGCCAGTGCGCTCTACGATAGAGGCATTACAATTATCTTGCATTAAATGCATTTAATTAAGGAGTGCTTGTGCCCAAGTCGTGGACCGATGATGCGCCCACACCAGCCGTACTCCAGGACCATGCGCATGTGAAGGATTCTTTTGCGTACACCGTTAAACGCCGGATTTTAGGCAATCCATTAAATAGACACTCCTTAGGCCATCAACGTTTGAAGAAGCGATTTGGACTCGGAATTCTTGCCTCAGACTGCATCTCTTCATCTGCATATGGATCTGAACAGATTCTTATCGCACTGCTGCCTGCCTTTGGTTTAGCTGCATTTGCAATATTAATGCCAATGACTGCAGTGATATTAGTGATCTTGACGATTATTACTCTCTCTTATCGCAACGTTATTAATGTGTATACAAAAACCGGTGGGGCGTACATTGTTTCACGCGATAACTTTGGCCCTGTCGTTGCACAGATAGCGGCAGTTGCACTCATGCTCGATTACATCGTGACCGTTGCTATTCAATCCGCCGCTGGTGTGGCAGCGATTATTTCTACTTTCCCATCGCTGGATCCATGGAAAATCCCAATGATTTTGTTGGTGATTGGATTCTTGACCTATGGAAATCTTCGTGGTGTTAAAGAGGCGGGAAAGGTTTTTGCCTTACCAACGTACTTATTTATTGGTTGTATGTTCATTATCTTCGCTATCGGTTTGTATCGCCATTTCACTGGAACCCTGGAAGTACTTGCAACAAATAATCCGGGTGCTATAGAGGTCGGCGAGAGTCAGGGGCTTCTCACTTTTGCAGCCATATTCATTTTGCTGCGCGCCTTTGCCAATGGTGGCTCATCCCTAACTGGTCTTGAAGCCATCTCAGATGGAGTTGCGCTATTTGAGCAACCTGAACATGTCAATGCCCGTCGTACTTTAGTTATGATGAGCGCTCTGCTTGGAACGCTGGTTCTTGGTGTTTCATGGTTTGCTCACAAAATCTACGCTATGCCTTACGAATCGGGCACGCCGACCGTTATTTCACAGATTGCTAAAGCAATCGTCGGAGACAGCGGTTTTGGGCAGGTGATGTTCGTAATGGTTCAGCTTTCAACAATGTTAATTTTGTTTGCTGGAGCCAATACAACATATAGCGCCTTCCCACTCCTATGTAATTTCGTGGCATCTGATGGCTATTTGCCGCGACAATTAACAAAGCGTGGACACCGTCTTGCTTTCTCTAATGGAATTCTACTTCTGGCTGGTGGCGGTATCTTCTTAGTTCTTATTACTGGGGGCTCGGTAGAGCATCTTGTAGCTTTCTATGCACTAGGTGTGTTTACAGGTTTTTGTTTAGCTGGGTTTGGAATGACCCGACATGCTTTGCGAAATAGAACAGGCGCCTGGCGAGCTAAGGTCTTTATTAATGCACTCGCCGGATCAATCTCTCTCCTAGTTGTTATTATATTTTCGGTCGTTAAATTCACTGAGGGTGCTTGGTTAGTACTGGTTACGGCGCCGATTTTGGTTATGACATTCCTGCGATTGCGTAGTCAATATACGAGAGAGCAAGAAACACTTTCGGTAAAGCGCGAACATGAACGAGCTACATCAATCTCTAGACATGATGTCGCCGTGCTTGTCGATAGCGTGGATATCGCAACCGTTGGCGCCATTCGATATGCGCGCAGCCTTAATCCTCGACATTTAACGGCAGTCCACTTTGTTATCGATGATCGTCGTGCCGAGGATATTCAAAAGGCATGGGCTGCATCTGATGCCCTCGATGATGTCACACTCGAGCTTATTGACTGTCCAGATCGGCGCTTGGCTAATGCCGCCCTTGATTATGCAATCCGTACCACTGAAAAACCTGATGTTGAGTTAACGCTTCTCCTTCCTCGGCGCTCCTATTCAGGCTTCTTGGGACGTTTACTCCATGATCAAACGGCTGAAGAAATCGCAGCCCCTATTTCTCAGCTCTCCAGAGTTGTAGCAACGATTGTTCCTTTCGATGTTGATCGCATTACCTCAACATCCAAACCCGAGGCCTACCACTTGCGTGAAGTAAAACCAGTGGCTCCAGTTCACACGCCAAAACCCTCTACACCTACAAGTGTCGAGCCAGTTAGTCATTACACCGAAGACATCACATCTATCGGTGCAATCCAGTGGCGCAAACGGGCACGGGTACAGGGTCGCGTAACATCTATTAAGACCGCGCCCCGTGGCGCAGCTCCTACATTGCAGGTTGAAATTTGGGATGAAAGTGGTGGTGTCTCACTTCAGTTCTTAGGCCGACGCGAAATCGCTGGCCTTGAAGTTGGATCACAAATGCGTGCTGAGGGAATGGTCGGTGAAGAAGAGGGATCGATGATCATTCTTAATCCCTCTTACGAACTCCTTGTATAAACTCTTTTAACATCGCTGAGCACTCATCTGCTAAAACACCAGACTTGACTTCAACTTTGTAGAGTGAGCGTGGGTCGCGCAGAAGATCCCAAACCGAGCCAACGGCGCCGGCTTTCTCATCCCATGCTCCAAAAATAACCGTTGAAATACGTGACTGCGCAATTGCACCGGCACACATGGCACAGGGCTCAAGTGTGACGATAATTGTGTGATCTTCTAAGCGCCATTGACTAGATTTTTCACAGGCTCTTCGAATCGCAACAATTTCGGCGTGAGCAGTTGGATCATTGTGTAGCTCGCGTTCGTTATGCCCGGTAGAAACTATTTCACCCTGCTTATTTATTATTACTGCACCAACTGGAACATCGCCACTCGCAAGGGCTCCGTGCGCAACAGCTAAAGCTGCGCGCATTAACTCTTCATCCTTCACAGTTGTAAGAGCTCTGCAAACTGATCGCCAAAGCCAAGTCGATTAGCTATCGCTTCTAACTGTTCATCGGGGAAAAGCTCTGAATCATCGCAGAGCGCCGATATCTCCATTCCATTCATGCCCAGGTCAGACAAAATCTCAATGTGTCCAATCGGATTTGCATCATCCTCATCTTCTGGCATTGGTAAATCTGCAATCTCTAACAACTCTTCGGCTACTGGATAATCCAAGGCACAGGTTGCATCGCTTAAAAAAAGAGAGATGTGAGAACCGAGAACGCGGATCAGAATAAAAAACTCTTCATCGATAGATATCAGAGCAATCGCCCCACCATTTGTCTGTTGTGATTTAAGGCTTGTAATTATCTGTGAGATATCAGTTGGATCTGGGAGTATCCCTAACGTCCACCGACCATCTTCATGCCAGGCGGCAACTGCAATATCCAACTCATTTGTGACGCCGCTTACTTTTAAAATCGGTTGAGCTACATCATCGAGGGCATCGAACTCTTCGATCTCGTCCTCGAGCTCTTCATCGAATTCAGGCATGCGCTCATAGTTCCACTCATTGGAAGGGAATGAAAGCCCTGTAAGGTAAGGGCTATGAAAGTACACGTTGCCGATCACCCTCTCATCGCACACAAACTCACGGTTTTGCGCGACGAAGGTACTGATTCGCCAACTTTTCGCCGCCTCGTTGAAGAGTTAGTCACACTTCTTGCCTACGAAGCAACGCGCGATGTTCGTACGCATTCGGTCTCAATAACAACGCCGGTCACTAAGACCACAGGATTAAAGATGGCCGAACCACGGCCAGTTGTTGTACCTATCTTGCGTGCAGGCCTTGGGATGCTCGAAGGTATGAGTAAGTTAGTGCCAACTGCTGAAGTTGGCTTTCTTGGCATGGTGCGAGATGAAAAAACTCTTCAAGCAAGTACATACGCCAATCGATTGCCTGATGATTTATCGGGGCGTCAAGTCTTCGTTCTAGATCCTATGCTTGCAACTGGCGGCACTTTAATCGCCGCTTTTCATTACTTAATAGATTTAGGCGCAAACGACATAACCGCAATCTGCATCTTGTCAGCACCTGAAGGTATCGCTGCAGTTGAGAAAGAGTTTGCCTCCAGTGCCGTTCCAATCACAATAGTCACTGGCGCCCTCGATGAAAAACTTAATGAACATGGTTACATCGTCCCAGGCTTGGGCGATGCCGGCGACAGATTATATGGAGTTGTATAAATGGCATCGACATCACCTGGATATGGAATCACAATTCGAATTGAAGGTCCACCAGCATCACAACCAGTAGCACTTGCTACCACCATAATCGCTGCAGCCGGTGCCACAATTACAGCGCTCGATGTCGTTGAATCACTCCCAGAAAAAGTCGTCATCGATATAACTTGTGACACAATCGATTCTGCTCATGCCGATGAGATCACTATCGCTCTTACTAAAAACTCAGAGCTAACCGTTCGTAAAGTCAGTGATCGCACATTCTTATTACACCTTGGTGGAAAAATTGAGGTCACCTCAAAAGTTCCGCTAAAAACCCGTGATGATCTCTCTCGCGCCTACACTCCTGGCGTTGCACGTATCTGCCAAGCTATCGTTGATGATCCCTCAGATGCTCGGCGCCTTACTATCAAGCGCAACACCGTCGCCGTTGTAACCGACGGATCAGCGGTTTTAGGCCTTGGAAACATTGGCCCTGCTGCAGCCCTTCCTGTGATGGAGGGTAAGGCCGCACTCTTTAAGCGCTTTGCCGACGTTGATGCTTGGCCTGTGTGCCTTGATACCCAAGATGTCGATGAGATCGTGCGCACTGTTCAGCTAATTGCACCTGTTTATGGTGGTATTAATTTAGAGGACATCTCGGCTCCTCGTTGCTTTGAAGTTGAACGCCGTCTGCGAGAACTATTAGATATCCCAGTCTTTCATGATGATCAGCACGGCACTGCAATTGTTGTTTTGGCAGCACTTCGTAATGCTCTTAAGCTCGTTCAGAAAGATCTCAGCGAAATAAAGATTGTTCTTATCGGAGTCGGAGCGGCAGGAAATGCAATTGCACGCCTGTTAGTTCTAAGTGGGGCAAAAAATATTATTGGGTTTAACCACAGTGGTGTGATTACTAGGGATATGAAATCTCAAGATCCTATGCAGCAGTGGTTTATTGATACTAGTAACCCAGATAATTTCACAGGAGATATTGCGGGAGCGATGAAGGGTGCCGATGTATTTATTGGAGTAAGTGCACCCAATGTCATTACTGAAGCCGACGCGGCATCGATGGCCGCTGGTTCGATTATCTTCGCCCTTGCAAATCCAGACCCAGAGATTGATCCTGTGATCGCACGTAAATATGCAACGGTGGTTGCGACAGGACGTAGTGATCAACCAAATCAAATCAACAACGTCTTAGCCTTTCCTGGAATTTTCCGAGGACTTCTAGATGCCAACGCCAATAAAATTACCGACGAGTTATTAGTTGCCGCAGCTGAAGCAATCGCTGGCTGTGTTTCTCCCGATCAACTTAATGCATCATTTATTGTGCCCAGTGTGTTTGACCCAAATGTCACTAAGGCAGTTGCGGCGGCGGTAAAGAAGTCTGTGTGATCGAACTCGCAGCATCCTTTGATGCTCAACTTTCTACTCTTGCTCCGTACCTCATCTATTTAATCGTTGGAGTCATTATTTTCTTCGAAACCGGTGTTTTATTTGCATTTTTTCTACCCGGTGACTCAATCCTCTTTAGTGCCGGTCTTGTCGCAGCCGCTAATGGCAATGTAAATATTCTTGTTCTCGTAACAGTTATCTTCATTGCCGCGTTTTTTGGTGATCAAATTGGTTTTGTTTTAGGGCGCTTAGTTGGGCGCCCCTATTTGGAGCGCCATATTTCACCCCGTATGCGCAGCATGATTGCGCGATCAGAGCGCTTTTACGAGCAGACTGGGTGGTGGGCCGTCGTAGCCGCCCGCTTCTTCCCTTGGATTCGCACCTTTGTCCCACCCATCGCCGGTGCATCCAAGATGAACTACTACAAGTTCTTAAGCGCTAATGCCTTAGGTGCCCTCTTATGGGGAGTTGGAATAACTCTTGCTGGTTATTACGCAGCCACGATTCCAATGGTAAAAACTTGGTCATATGCAATTGCAGCCTTCTTTATTTGTGCCTCACTGGTTTCAGCCCTCGTGAACTACTTACGCCACCGGCGATAACACCAGCAATCATCACGCCAGAGAGTGCGGCGAGGAGATCTAAGCGCATTACGTATGGGTGCCGTTGAACTCTCGTTTGTCAGCAATCCAATCCATTAATGCAAACAAAACACCTGAGGCAACAAAAGTTAGGTGGATGACAATGCGCCACTTTGTTCCTCCACCTACATGGTCCTGGCCAGCTAACTCAATAAAATCTTTTAAGAGTTCGATTACTGAAATTGCTACAAGCGAACCAATTAATTTGATTTTAAGGCCACTGAAATCAATTGTCCCCATCCAGTGTGGGCGATCCTTTGACTCTGTTGCGACATCAATTCGGGATACAAAGTTTTCATATCCCGCAAAAATGACCATTAGAATTAAGTTCGCTAAGAGGGTTAAATCCAGCAAGGCCAATAAATCCAGCGTAAAACTCTGCGGAGTGGCCTCCCCAATTTTCTGTGCCAAATGATAGAACTCAATCAAAAATCGGAAGGTGAGCAGAACTAAAGCCCCAACTAACCCCAAATAAAGCGGGGCGAGAAGAAAACGGGAGCGAAAGAGAACAACTTCGACGCTATGGGATATTCGACTCATGCCAGAATTTTAACTTAACTATCGAGAGAATGGGTAACTTGAAGCCATTCTTCCTCAAGTTTATTTTTCTCTGACTCTATTTCAGCTAACTCTGTATCGATTGTCACTAACCGATCAGGTTCAAAGGCGGCAGCCTCTTGTTCGGCCTGTAGTTGAGTGATCCGTAAATCGGCCTTCTCCATCTGTCTCTCCAGGCGAACTTTATCTTTCTTTAACTGGCGCTCTTCGGCGGCGCTAGAGCTCTTTCTCTCTTTCTGTGCAGTAACTGGCGTAGACATCGCTTCGTAGCGAAGCTCTAAATACTCATCTACTCCCCGTGGTAAATCACGCACAGCACTATCGCCTAATAAACCAACAAAGCGATCGCAGACTCGCTCAAGAAAATATCTATCGTGCGAGATAACTATCAGAGTCCCGCCATAGCTATCTAATAAATCCTCTAACTCGGTCAGAGTTTCAATATCGAAATCATTTGTAGGCTCATCTAGTAGTAAGACGTTAGGACTATCCATCAACAAACGGGTTAGCTGCAGCCGTCGTTTTTCACCACCCGATAAGTCCCCTACTGGAGTCCATTGGGATTCACGGTCAAATCCAAGTCGCTCGCATAGTTGGGAGGCCGATAGTTCACGCCCACCCCCTAGTTCAACTCGGTTGGCAATCTTTTCAACGGCCTCAAGTACGCGCCACGTTGGATCTAACTCATCTAGATGTTGGGTTAAAAAAGCTGGTTTAACAGTAATACCTGTGACTAACTTGCCAGAGCTTGGTTGAAGCTCACCGACGAGAGTGCGCATTAGTGTTGTTTTTCCTGCGCCATTTATTCCAACTATACCGATGCGATCTCCTGGGCCAATGTTCCAATAGAGATCGTTGATTAATTCATTATCACCAAGCTTGACTTGGACATGGTGTGCCTCGTAAACGGTTTTACCTAAACGGTTGAGTGCAAATTTAAGGAGTTCACCTTGGTTGCGTGGTTCGGGCTCGCCAGCGATTAAAACATTTGCGGCATCGACTCGAAACTTAGGCTTTGTTGTGCGCGCAGGTGCTCCCCGGCGCAACCATGCTAACTCTTTTCGAACTAGAGCATTGCGGCGGGCATCCATTACCGAGCTCTGGCGAGCGCGTTCGGCCTTAGCTAAGACAAATGCGCTATAGCCCCCTTCATACTCCTCAACTCTTCCATCGACGACCTCCCATGTTTTATCCGTAACGGCATCTAAGAACCAGCGATCGTGAGTCACAACCGTTACAGCTAAGCCTTTGCGAGCGTTTATATAGCTTGCAAGCCAAGCCACACCTTCAACATCTAAGTGATTAGTTGGCTCATCAAGTAAAATTAAATCAAGTTCGTTAATTAAAAGCTTTGCTAAGCCAACACGTCGGCGTTCACCACCAGATAGTTGGCCAAACTTTCGGTCAAAAATATGATCATCAAAGCTTCCAAATAGACCAGTGAATACTTCACGGATATTTGGCTCACTTGCCCACTCGTGTTTTGCCGTATCTCCCAAGACCACTTCGCCGACAGTGCTTTCAGGGTTTTCAAAATCCACCTGAGATAAAATTCCAATGCGAGCAGAGTTAGATTTTGTTACGCGCCCCAAGTCTGGCGATTCAGTACCTGCAATAACCTTCATTAACGTGCTCTTGCCAGATCCATTTCGGCCAACAATTCCGATTCGGTCACCTTCAGATACACCGAGTGAGACCCCTATTAATAGCTCTTTAATATCAAAGGCCTTTGAGACCTCTTCGATATTTACTACGTTGCGCGCCATGATGGGAGAGCGTACCTTTCATCCATGAACGTTACTGACCGCGAGTACGCGCTAGAGCTCGATAGAAATGATCCACTAGCCCATTTTAAAGCAGAGTTTGTGGTCTCAGATCCGCAGATGTGTTATTTAGATGGAAATTCACTTGGCCGTATGCCCATTGCCACAGTTGCATCAATTAATAACTTTCTAACGCATGAGTGGGGAGATGAACTCGTATCTGGTTGGGGGCATTGGGTTGATGAAGCCCAACCAACCGGTGATTTATTAGGTGCCTCGGCTTTAGGTGCAGGACCGGGACAGGTGCTTATCTGTGATACGACATCAGTTAATTTCTATCAACTCTGTCTTGCCGCAATTCACGCTAGACCAGGGCGAAAGACGATTATTACCGATGCCGCGAACTTTCCTACCGATCGATATATTCTCGATGGAATTGCAAAGCAGTTTGATTTAAATCTTGTCCTCATTGATAACGAGAACCCTAATGTTGCCACCCATGAGCGAATCACTACAGATGTTTTAGCTCCGTATCTAAACGATGATGTTGCATTAGTGACACTAGAGGTTATCCAATACCGCTCAGGTGCACGCAACGACATAAAATCTATTACAGATCAAGTACGTGCAATTGGTGCTTTAGTCGTTTGGGATGCAAGCCATGCCATCGGATCTATCGAAATGAATTTAGATGCCAGTGGGGCTGATCTCTGTGTTGGTTGTACATATAAATATGGTAACTCTGGGCCGGGTGCACCTGGGTGGTTATATGTCAGCACAAGAGTTCAAAAGGAGCTACAAGTTCCAATTCAAGGTTGGTTTGCGCAAGGGGCACAATTCGAAATGGGTCCAATCTTTGAAAAGGCAGCTGGAATCCGTGGCTTTCAGATAGCGACACCTCCGATCATGGGGATGCGCTCAGTTAAATCTGGCTTCTCGATGATAAGTCGGGCTGGTATTTCAGAGATAGCTAAAAAGGCTGCACTTGGTACTCAGTTGATGATTGACTTACATGATGCTTGGTTAGCGCCCTTAGGCGTGAAATTACAAACTCCACGCACAGCAAATGAGCGTGGTGGGCATGTTTCATTAATGCATCCAGATGCGGCACAAATTTGTTTGGCTCTGCGTAAGATATCGAATGTGTTCCCGGATTTCAGAGCGCCCAACTCAATACGCCTTGCAATCTCACCGCTTCCGACCTCTTATGTTGAGGTCTGGGATGGATTTGATCGACTGCGCGACTTAGTGGCATCTGGCCGCTACAAAGAGGTAAAGGAAGGCGGTTCACGAGTCACATGAGCGAAAACAACTTCGATTCAGCAATGACGTACTCGTCCTATTTAGCAGTTGATGAACTCTTAAATCTTCAACGGCCGGTATCTGCCGGTCCAGAACATGATGAGATGTTGTTCATAATCATTCACCAGACTTACGAACTATGGTTTAAGCAGTTGATTCACGAGTTCATGCAGGCCCAACGTTCTATGGAGTCTGGTGATACTCATTATTCACTGTCAGTCCTTGGCCGGATCAGAACAATAATGAAAGTCTGTGTCAATCAGATAGACATCTTAGAGACAATGACACCACTTCAATTTAACTCTTTCCGTTCCTACTTATCTTCATCTAGTGGATTTCAATCTGCACAATTTAGAAAAGTTGAAGCGCTACTAGGTCGACGCGATAGTAAAATGGCGGGGCACTTGCCTCCAGATATTCAAGCTGAAATCGCAATTATTACTTCAGGAAACTCTATATACGATTCAGCGCTTGCATATTTAGCTAAGCGCGGCCATGCGATTCCAACTGATGTACTTGGCCGTGACAGAAGTACTGCCTATGAAGCAGACCTACGCGTTCAAGAAGTCTTGCTGGATATTCATTGCAATGATCCTGAAAGTGCAACGGTATGTGAGCGTCTATTAGATATAGATGAAGGAATACAGGAGTGGCGCTATCGCCATGTAAAGATGGTCGAACGCACTATTGGTCACAAGATGGGTACTGGCGGCTCCAGCGGTGTTGAGTACTTATCGACTACCTTATTTAATCCAGCTTTTAAAGATCTCTGGGAGATTCGCTCCCGCTTTTAAATTTAGCGCCAGTAATAAATAAGCACTGCGATTATCGAGGCTACGGCTCCACCGGCAACAACAAAATATTTAACCCATAGCGGAAGTCCTGTTTTTTTGGCTGCAGACTTAGCTACTGACTTAGTTTTCTCCATTGCACGGCCGGCCCAGGCAAACTCTGTGGCTAAGATTCCAAGACCTGCAAGTAGTACTAAGACTCCAGGACCAGGCGCAACAAGGAATATCGCACCAAGAACGGTGATTCCACCACCCAAGGAGCCAATAAATACGCGCCAAAATATGCGCCCGGCTGG
>WLNU01000027.1 GCA_009699645.1 Actinomycetota bacterium
GATGCTCCTAAATAAGTTACGAACTACGAGAGTGAACTGGTCGGGGCGGGGAGATTCGAACTCCCGGTCTCCTGCTCCCAAAGCAGGCGCGCTAGCCACTACGCTACGCCCCGAGGCGCAATGCAGGAGTCTAGACGAGATTTCACTCAACTCTTACCCACCCAGTACCTTTAGCCTCTAAGCACCACATGCGGGTGTAGCTCAATGGTAGAGCCCCAGCCTTCCAAGCTGGCCATGCCGGTTCGATCCCGGTCACCCGCTCCAAGATTTTTAGCCGATTGAGCCGACTTTGTTAATCAACGCTTTGCCTGTGAATGAAAGCATATTTCCGGAAGTTGCTCCGTATTGGTCAACAGCTCTTAAAGTGAGTGAAGTTGCACCTACGCCACAAACGATGGTTCCAAAAACTAAAAATTGATAATGGCGACCCCCGACTGCATTAATGAAAGTTGAGGAGTCGCTTGAGAAAACCCGATATTGCATCGAAGCAGGTGTTACAGATGCAACGACTTGCATTCCAATATTCATTGAACTTGCTGTCGCTGGTGAAAATGTTCCATCTAGCATGATTTCAAATGTATAAGAGCCACCACTAACTAAAGTCCCAAATGAAGCAGAATCACTTGTGCCAGAATTACTAGAAGTCGATAAGGTCCACTGTTGAATATCTACAAAATACGAATTTGAAATACCAGCGGCTCCTGTGGCACCAGTTGAACCTGCCGCACCTGTATCACCTGCTGCACCTGGTGTTCCATTAGAACCTGCAGCTCCGGTTGTTCCTGTTAGGCCAGTTAATCCTGTATCTCCCTTAGCTCCAGTACTTCCTGTTGAACCAGCGGCACCTGTTAAGCCGGTAGGCCCTGTCGCTCCTGCAGAGCCAGCTGCGCCTGTGTCACCTTTTAATCCAGTTGCACCAGTTGCTCCAGTTGCTCCCGTTGCACCAGTTGCTCCACTGAAACCCGTTCCACCAGAGAGTCCGGTTGAACCCGTTGCACCAGTTAAACCACTCGCACCTGTTAATCCTGTTAATCCTGTTAATCCACGATCACCAGTTGCACCTTTTGCACCGGTTGCACCATCAGAGCCAGTTAGGCCTTGTTCACCGCGATCACCTTTTACTCCATCTGCCCCAGAGGCAGGTATCAACAGATCCCTTGTCTCAACGGTCCGAAGTGATGTTGCAAGTTTCCATGCACCTTTAGTTTTTGGGCCATAGAGATTTGCATTCTTTATATCAATATAGAAATCACCATCGATGCCAAGAGTCCTTGCGGGAGCTCCACTTCCACTAAGGATTGTGTTAGGAGTCAATGTTGTTGCACGCCCTGCTTTTTTAATGATGACGGATGTTTTGCCTGCAGCAAGAGCGCCTTGTGAGGTTATTAAGGTCAGAGCTAATGAGAGAGCGATGGCGTTTCTACGTCGATTCATGGGGATCTTCCTTTTCCTTCATTCTGGGGATGAACTCTGTTTTAGTCTGAGGCAGGGGCCAAGGCTCAGAAATAAGGAATCCCTCGCGCCTAATTGGGCTAATCTGGCGGGAACTCCCCGCATAGTGGCTCGGGGTGTCGCTGATATTCACAAGGTGTTCTAAGGGTTGATTATTACAATTCTCACCATCGAAGGGTTTATTACGACTAGTCAGAGACAAACAAGTCAACGACGGTTTTGAAAGGGAATGGGTACACGATGACAATCTCAACAAAGAGAAAGATTGCAGTGGTTGCACTAACAACTGTTGCACTCTCACTTGGCGCCATCAATAGTGCTAGCGCCGCAGGTGCTAAGCCAAAATCTGCGACAGCTAAGGCAGAGCATAAGGCAGCACATGAGGCCAATCATCAAGCTCGTGAGGCGCTTGTTGTTTCAATCATTGGAATCGATGCGGCAACGATTAAGTCACGTCTTAAGGCCGGTGAAACTCTTGGTGCAATTGCAGGTGCAAAGAAATCTGCACTGATCACTGCACTAGTTGCTGAGGCCACAAAAAATATCGATGCTGCTGTTGCTGCAGGCACAATGAGTGCAGAAAAAGCGGCTACACATAAAGCAGGTCTGAGCGCACATGTAACTGCCAGGGTTGATGCAGTTCGTGGTCAGGGACATGGTAAAGGTGGCCCAGGCGATCGCAAAGATCATGGCAAGAAGCACACCAAGGGCAACAAGGGTTAATAACTAAATTCTCTACCTCCTCCTAAGGGTGAAAACCCGCCACACGAGCGATCATGTGGCGGGTTTTTCTTTATCCCATCACCGTTGATGGCAGGATGCACTCATGAGAATTCACATCGGCAGCGACCATGCAGGACTTGAATTAAAAGGCGCACTCATTCAATATCTGCAATCAAAGGGCCACACCGTTACAGATCACGGTCCGCATGAATTTGATGCACTCGATGATTATCCAGATTTTTGCATTCCGGCCGCGGTTGCAACGGTTGCTGATTCGGGCTCACTTGGAATCGTTTTAGGTGGCTCTGGAAATGGCGAGCAGATTGCAGCAAATAAAGTTAAAGGTGTGCGAGCAGCACTTGCTTGGAGTATCGAGACTGCAAAGCTAGCTAAAGAGCACAACAATGCAAATGTTGTTGGAATCGGCGGACGAATGCACACAATCGATGAGTGCAAAGCCATTATCGATGCCTTTATCGAAACTCCCTTTAGCAACGATGAGCGCCATATTCGACGGATTAATAAAATTACTAGTTACGAAGATAAAGCAGGTCAGTAACTCGGTGATCTTTATCGATCCCCTGTCCTTCAAAACGAGTCACTGGTCGCCAATCGGGCTTAGCGATTACTCCCCCGCTAAATTGATCTGATGTGCTGAATACAACCTGCATCGCTTGGGCATATGGAAACCAATCAGTGGCCAGGTGAAAATAGCCACCAGGTTTTAATTTTGCTGCGACGAGCTCTAGAAATGCTGGAGTAACTATCCGGCGTTTGTGGTGCTTAGATTTTGGCCATGGATCTGGAAAGTACAGGTGTACGCCATCTAGAGCATGATCGTGAATCATGTAGGGCAGAACAACATGCACATCATCTTCAATGACTTTGATATTACTTATCTCTTGCTCTTGAATGCGAGCTAAGAGTTTGCCAATTCCAGGAGGGTGAAGATCAACGGCCAGGTATCCATTCTGCGGTGAGTTAAGGGCCATGATTGCTGTGGCCTCGCCCATTCCGAAGCCAATCTCCATGATGGTTTTTTGTGATGTTGGAAATATCTCCCTAAGATCGAGCTTCCTATTTTCAACTGGGATTCCATGAATCTCTTGCAGTAAACTTTTCGCAGCCCTCTGCGCTTCAGTAATTCGAGTACCTCGAATGCTGTAGCTGCGAATCGAGGGGCGTTCCATGGGGTAAGAATCTCATGGTTGGATTGATACCTACAAAAGGAGCAATAAGTGCCTGGCATTAATATTTCGCGCATCGAGGCTACAGAGCGTGCAGCTCATTTATACGTTGAGTCCTACGACGTCACCCTCGATGTCACAACTGGTGACGAAACCTTCTATGCCAAGTCGGAGGTCAACTTCTCCTGCACTACTCCTGGTTATTCTACCTTTATTGATGCCTGTGGTCGCCGTGTTATCTCTGCAACCCTTAACGGCGTTGCGGTAGATACAACGGGCTTTGATGGTCAATCAATCTTTCTAAAAAATCTCGCGGCAAAGAATCACTTAGTCATCGAAATCGAAGGCATCTACTCAAAATCTGGCGAAGGTCTACAGCGCTCACTTGATCCATCCGATGGCGAGATCTATCTCTATTCACAGGGTGAGACCGCCTATATCCGCCATATGTTCCCCTGTTTTGATCAACCATCCCTAAAGGCAACTTTCACATTTACCGTCACAACTCCAGGGCACTGGGAGGCGATTTCAAATAATCCAGTTGCTTCCAAGGAAAGTGTGGGAGAAAAAACACTTTGGAAGTTCACAACTACTCCCCGGATTCCAATGTATTTGGCAGTATTGATTGCAGGTCCTTATTCGCATGTCCATGATCTTTATAAGGGCGGCAAAGAAGTCCCACTTGGTATCTACTGCCGTAAATCAATGGCGCAGTACTTAGATCCCGATGATATTTTCTTACTTACAAAGCAGGGCTTTGATTACTTTGAAAAGACTTTTGGGCTGGCCTATCCATTTGATAAGTACGATCAAATCGCAGTGGTCGACTTTAATTTCGGTGCGATGGAAAATGCTGGTGCAGTTACTTTCCGCGAAGACCTATTGGTTTTCCGCAGCCACATGCCAGAAAAAATGTATATGTCTCGCGCTAACGTTATTTTGCATGAAATGGCACATATGTGGTTTGGCAATCTCGTCACAATGTCCTGGTGGGATGATCTATGGCTCAATGAATCATTTGCCGAATTCATGGCATACCTTGCAATGGCCGAAGGAACTCGATTTAAGGGTGGTTGGGCTGGCTTTAATAGCGAGCGAAAGAACTGGGCATACCGCCAAGATCAACTCTCATCTACACACCCCATCGTTGCAGATATGGTCGATATCGAAGCCGTTAACGCTAACTTCGATGGAATTACATATGCCAAAGGTGCATCGGTTTTGCAGCAGTTGGTAGCACATGTTGGACGTGAAAACTTTATAACCGGACTTCAAAAATACTTCGCCAAGCACGCCTGGGGTAATACAACTCTAAAAGATCTCTTCGATGAGCTAGAGGCAACAAGCGGTCGCTCATTAGATTCGTGGGCCGCAACATGGCTACAAACTGCAGGTGTGAACACACTTCGTCCAGAAATTGTTATCGATGGCCAGAATTATGCATCTGTTGCCATCAAACAGGAGACTCCAATAGTTCCAGTCGGCTCAAAGGAGCTTCGCCCACACCGATTGGCTATTGCGCTCTATGACGTTGACGGCGATGCAATCAAGCTGCGCATATCAACCGAACTAGATGTTGCTGGCACTGTAACTGTTGTGCCAGAGTTTGCTGGCCAAAAGGTTGCTGACTTATTGCTGATCAACGATCGCGATCTCTCTTATGCAAAGATTCGATTTGATCAACGCTCACTAAAAACACTTACTCCACACCTAGGAAATATTACTGATCCACTTACCCGTGCCCTGTGTTGGGCTGCAGTGTGGGACATGCATCGAGATGGAGAGATCTCATCCTCTGATTTCTTAGATATCGCCTTTGCAGGATTGCCAGGGGAAAACGATGACGCAGTTGTCAGCATTACGCTTTCACAGATGTATACATCAGTTGAGGCATATTCAACCGATGCCAATCGCAATCAGATGCGCATCAAGCTTGCCGATGGTTTAAATGCACTCCTACAGAGCGTAGCTCCTGGAAGTGATCTGCAACTTTTATTTGCCCGTGCATTTGCACAAAACGCAGTTACAGCAGCGCAAATTGAATCAGTACGCGCTCTACTCAATGGCTCAGCCCCCGGACTAATCGTCGATGCTGATCAGCGCTGGTTCTTTATGATCGCATTATCTGAGCGAGGGGCAATTACTAAGGCCGAACTCGATGCCGAATTAGTACGCGATAACACCACAAGCGGTAACTGCTTCTATGAAACCGCAATCGCCGCAGCGCCAACAGGTAGTGCAAAAGATTATGCATGGCACAAGATAGTAAACGAAGATATTCAGACATCGGTAAGGTCGGCCCTCGTTGCCGGTTTCCAACGTCCAATTCAGCGAGAGCTATTAGCTAACTATGTTGACCGCTACTTCGATTCAATTATCGGGGTCTGGGAGGCAAAATCATACGAGGGGGCGGCCAAGATTGTCTCTGGCCTATATCCAACGTGGGTTGTTTCACAATCAACTATCGATAAGACAGCAAAGTGGCTTGATACAACTGGCGCTCACTCGCCAGCCGTATTGCGTAAGTTAGTTATCGAAGCAAGAGATGGCTTGGTGCGTGCTTTAAAAGTTCAAAGCATCAGTAATTAATTAATCGAAGTAATCGAGGTCTGCGTCTTTGCTGTGCGCGGGCGAGATCCAACCCACGACAAACCAGCGATAACGATAAACATTACGACTGGGATTATGAGAAAAGTAATAACGGTTTCGATCGCCCTAAGACCTGGTCCTGCGACTGTGCCGTCTTCAACGGCGCTCAAAATTAAATACATGGGGTAAGTGTAATTTACTTAAGCAGTCGCTGCTGCCACACCAAATGGCTGTAAGTACTGCAGCCATCGATCATCGGTACGACCAGTTCCAAGGATTCTCCATGCAGCACCCACTGGTTCACGTGGCAGCTGACGCAGACGCCAACCAATCTCCTTTAAATTCCTATCGGCCTTGAGGTGATTGCATTTGTGACATGCCGAGACAACATTTTCCCAAATGTGAGCACCGCCACGGCTTCGCGGCACAACGTGATCGATCGATGTTGCAGGTGCGGTGCAATAGACGCATCGCCCACCATCGCGAGCAAAGATTGCACGGCGCGATAGCGGAACTGCATGTCGATAAGGGATGCGGACAAACTTATTTAAGCGAATGACCGATGGAAGATCTAACTCACCGCCAGAAAAATGTACGACATCACCTGACTGTTCAATCATTGTTGCGCGGTGGTTAAGGACAAGAATCAGGGCACGGCGCTCTGTTATGACACCCAGCGGTTCGTAGGTGGCATTGAGAACTAGTGTGCGCGACATTAATCGCTCCCGATCTGGCGCATGGCCTGCGCCGATTGGGTTATCTTGCCTCACAACACGCCTTGGTGCAGGTATTTCAAAGCGGTATTTAGGTAAATATTTGGCTACAGTCATATCTATGAGCGATTCGGCGCAAAACTTCCTCAATTGGGCCAGCGGTACACCCCTTCGCATCCTCATCATCCTTGTAACGGCCATCGTGGCCCAGAGCATTGGTACTCGGGCAATTCACCGGGCCGTGAACCGCTTAGCCACCGCCGATCTGGTTCTGGGACCGCGCAATATCGTTGCCCGACAGAAAGAGCGCGCTCGCACAATCGGTGGAGTTCTTGCTGCGAGCTTGAAATCAGTGCTCTGGATCGTTGCAACTGGAATGGTGCTGGGAGAGTTTGGTTTTAACTTAGGACCCCTCATCGCATCGGCTGGAATCTTGGGTGTGGCCCTTGGCCTTGGCGCACAGACACTTGTGCGCGATATTTTATCTGGAATCTTTATGTTAGTTGAAGATCAATATGGTGTTGGTGACAGCGTTGATGTTTTAGAGATTCAAGGCATTGTTGAAAAAGTTGGCCTGCGTGTGACAACGGTGCGAGATAAAAAAGGAACGCTCTGGTATTTACGAAATGGTGAAATCTTAAAAGTAGGCAATCAATCTCAATCTGGTTGATTGACCATCGAATCTGCCGCCATCTCAATGTAGCTCCACAACTGGTCCTTCAACGCCGCATCCATATCCATGCCATCAACGGCCTTGTGCATCGCGTTAAGCCAGGCATCGTGGGCTACTGTGTTGATGTGAAATCCAGCATGGCGCATTCGAAGTCGTGGATGACCCCGAAGCTCTTGATAGGTAGTTGGTCCACCCCAGTACTGCTCTAGAAACATCTTCAGCCGCTCAGCTGCGCCTTTTAAATCACCCTCAGGATACATAGGGCGCAAAATAGGATCGGTTGCAACATGGGCATAGAACTGCGAAACCAAATCGTTAAAGAATTTTTCGCCACCTACTTGTTCGTAATAACTGCTCATGCGTTAAGACTAGCGCTGTCTTTGCTCTTGCCAATCTGTAAAACAAAATAACTTGTGATGATACAAAGGGCACCACTCACATAAAATGCTGCGGCGTAATCACCAAATTTAACGCGTACGATCGCCGCTCCCAGCGCAGCGATTGAACCACCTATCTGGTGTGCGGCAAATACCCAGCCATAGATCACGGTCCCGCGATCTGGCCCCAAAATTGTGCGACAGAGCATCACTGTTGGTGGAACCGTTGCCACCCAATCGAGACCATAAAAAATAACAAAGATTAAAGTTGATGGATGCAACGTCGAAAATAGAATTGAAGGTAATAAGAACAAGGACAGGCCTCGTAGTCCGTAATAAAAGAACAAAAGTTTTCGTGGATCATATTTATCGGTTAACCAGCCCGAGAATAAAGTACCGATCACATCAAAGAAACCAACAAGTGCTAACAAGCTAGCCGCCATCACCTGACCCATTCCATGGTCGTGAGCAGCTGGAATAAAATGAGTACCGATTAATCCGCTCGTTGATAAGCCGCAGACAAAGAAGGAGCCAGTCAGGTACCAGAAATCCCTATGGGCACTAGCCTCTTTTAAGGTAACTATTGCCAACTTTGCCGCACTCATTTCAGATTTCACCGGTGGCATCCAGTCATCTGGCGCACCGTATGGCAATAGGCCAAGGTCGGCGGGTTTTTCGCGCAGGAATAGATAGATAAACGGAACCATTAACAGTGAAGCAGCGCCAATAGTTAGACCAATTGATCTCCAGCCATGAAGCTCCGATAGACGACTCAGACCTGGCAAGAAGATTAGCTGCCCTGCAGCACCAGCTGCAGTTAAACCACCTATTACTAAACCTCTGCGCTTAACGAACCAGCGATTTGCAATAGTTGCGGCAAAGACAAGTGCCATAGAGCCAGTCCCAATACCTACGATGACACCCCAGGTTGCAACTAACTGCCAGGGTGCATGTATTTGCGTCGTTAGAAATGCACCTGTACTAACTGTTGTTAGTGCGCCCATCACAACTTTGCGCACAGTGAAGCGCTCCATCAACGCTGCGGCAAAGGGCGCAGTTAATCCAAATAACAAAACATTGACTGAGATGGCCAGGGAGATCTGTTCGCGGTTCCAACCAAAGGCCTCTTCAAGAGGAACAATTAAAACTGAGGGCGCTGATCTAAAACCTGCAGTTGCAACTAAAGTAAAAAACGTAACAATCGCAGCGATCCACGCCGGATGTATCTTTGACTTAATCGCCATCGCTTCTCACTCTCATAGATAGCACGCCTAAAAGTAGCACTGGAATCGCAGCGAATAAGCAAAGCCATCCATAACTCAACATTCCGATAATGAGACCAGCTACTGCTCCGCCGCCTGCCCCTGATAAGTTCATAACTAAATCACTGGCACCCTGGGATGCAGGGCGCATCTGGATTGAAACAGACTCTGAAAGAAAAGCAGAGCCTGCAATTAATGTGCACGACCAACCTAGGCCAAGTAAGAACAGGCCTACTCCTAATTGAATTGCGTTATCGGCAGCAGCGCTACCTGCAACAATAGTTGAGGCCAATAAAATAACGAAGCCTATTTGAATGACACGGACTCGTCCCAATCGATCACTCAACGATCCAATAATTGGTGAAAAGGCATACATGCCTAAAACATGCACACTGATGACAAAACCAATAATGCGTAAAGAGACATCGACATGTTTCATGTGGATAGGAGTCATCACCATTACAGAGACCATTGCAACATGACCAATGGCAATTGCAGAGATTGCAAAGAGCGCCTTAGGATTTGAGCGAATGTGTGAGAGAGCGGCTTTTGTCGAGCCTTTGTGTTGCACGACGCTGGCCTCTTTTTCCGCTGTTAAATAAGGGTCAGGGCGCAGAAAGATAAAAATTACTAAGGCAGCTAGAAAGAGCGTGAGTGCTGATACTAAGTACGGGCCAACCAAGGGCGGCAAATTAAAGAGTTCGGCTATGTTGCCAGCTGGGTCCATGAGGTTTGGTCCAGCGACTGCGCCAATCGTTGAACCCCAGACTACAAAGGAGAGTTGTTTGGCGCGGGTTTCATTTGTAGCTAAATCAATTGCGGCAAAGCGCGCTTGGTATCCCGCAGCCGATGCTGCACCCACAAGAAAAGTTCCAAGGAGCATGAAAAATAAATTGCGCTGAGCACCACCCAGGATTGCAAAGATTGAACCGATAACTCCAGAGGCATATCCAACCGATAGCGCTAAGCGTCTTCCACCGTGCGCAGTTAATCGCGCTAATGGAAGTGCAAGAGCTGCAGCACCTAGCACGGCACTTGTTTGTGCAAGACCTGCAAGTGTTTCTGAGTCGGTGATGGATGAGACTAAAAGTGATCCAGCGGCAACCGTGCCGGCAACTCCAACGCCGCTAAGAACCTGTGCACTGGCAAGGGTTCGAACCACACGTTGTTGGAGTTGAGAATTTGGCATTAACTAGTTTCGAGGTATTTGTTCAAAACTTCTCGTTGCTGCTCACTCAGCGGACGAGAGCTCTTTGTATCTTCGGTAACTGCAACCTGTACAGTCTTAACGCGGGCACAGAGCAACCCGTTATTAAAGACCTCATAGACCAAGATAAAAGATGCGGTGCCAATAGATTCAACCCACATCGTGACATCGATGTAGATATTGCCCTCTGCGATCGGTGCTTTGTAATCGGCCTCGGCACGAGCCACAACCATGTTAAAGAAACCAAACAAGGCAAATCGCGCCTCTTGGGCAATCGTTAGATATTTTGCATGGTTAACGTGGCCCACTGCATCTAAATCATCCCAGCGCACATACTGCTTATTCGTAAATTTCATTTAGCGGGTCAACTTTCTATACGTAACGCGGTGCGGACGGGCAGCATCGGCGCCTAATCGTTGGATTTTATTCTCTTCATAGGATTCGAAGTTGCCTTCAAACCAGAACCACTTTGAATCACCCTCATAGGCCAAGATATGTGTTGCTACGCGGTCCAAAAACCATCGATCGTGAGAGATAACTACGGCGCAACCTGGAAACTCCAGCAACGCATTTTCAAGTGAACCAAGAGTCTCAACATCTAAGTCATTCGTTGGCTCATCCAGGAGGAGTAAGTTGCCACCTTGTTTGAGCGTCAAAGCTAAGTTCAAACGGTTGCGCTCGCCGCCCGATAAAATTCCTGCAGGCTTTTGTTGATCTGGGCCTTTAAAACCAAAGCAGGATACGTAGGCCCGTGATGGCATTTCAACCATTCCGACTTTAATGAAATCAAGGCCATCTGAGACGACCTCCCACAAACTCTTCTTAGGGTCGATTCCGCCACGGGATTGATCAACGTAGGAAATCTTTACCGTTTCACCAATCTTCACATTTCCAGAGTCCGGAGTTTCAAGACCTAGTATTGTTTTAAAGAGCGTTGTCTTACCGGCACCGTTGGGTCCGATTACTCCAATGATTCCATTGCGGGGCAGAGTAAATGAGAGATCATCGATTAGTACGCGATCGCCAAAGCCCTTCGTTAAATGCTCAACTTCGATAACAACGTTTCCAAGACGGGGCCCTGGTGGAATCTGAATCTCTTCAAAATCCAACTTGCGCATCTTGTCAGCCTCAGCGGCCATCTCTTCATAGCGAGCAAGGCGGGCCTTTGATTTAACTTGGCGCCCCTTTGCATTTTGACGGACCCATTCAAGCTCTTCAGTTAAACGCTTTGCGCGCTTGGCATCTTTCTGGCCTTCGATCTTAAGGCGCGCAGATTTTGTCTCTAAATACGTCGTGTAGTTACCTTCATATGGATAGGCACGACCACGATCGAGTTCGAGAATCCACTGGGCCACGTTGTCCAAGAAATATCTATCGTGCGTAATCGCAACTACTGCGCCGGCATACTTATTTAAATGCTGCTCGAGCCATAAAACAGATTCGGCATCTAAGTGGTTTGTAGGCTCATCGAGAAGTAATAGATCTGGGGCTTGTAAGAGCAGTTTGCACAAAGCAACCCGGCGCTTTTCTCCACCCGATAAAACCGATACATCGGCATCAGGTGGTGGACAGCGCAGAGCATCCATCGCCTGTTCAAGTTGTGAATCAAGCTCCCAGGCATTTCGGTGATCGAGCTTTTCTTGTAGATCACCCATCTCAGCCAATAACTTGTCATAGTCGGCATCTGGATTGCCGAGCTCTTCGCTAATCACATTAAAGCGATCGAGCATCGCAACGGTTTCAGCGACTCCCTCTTTAACGTTATCAATTACATTTTTGCTCTCATTTAAAACTGGCTCCTGCATCAAAATTCCAACAGAAAAGCCAGGGGTTAAATAGGCCTCACCATTAGATGGCTGCTGCAAACCGGCCATAATCTGAAGGACGGTGGACTTACCCGCACCGTTAGGGCCGACCACGCCAATCTTGGCGCCGGGGTAAAACATCAAAGTAACGTCGTCGAGAATTACTTTCTCACCATGCGCTTTTCGCGCCTTTTTCATCGTATAAATGAACTCAGCCATGGGATGAAACCTTATCGTTATGTATCGGTAGACTTAGCATCCACGACCCTACAGGCGCCTGTAGCTCAGTCGGATAGAGCACCTGCCTTCTA
>WLNU01000028.1 GCA_009699645.1 Actinomycetota bacterium
CCACGGGCACACCTGGTACAAAGGGTCTATTAGCAACGCTTCCTCGCGATAGCAAAATATCGCCGACCTTAACACTGGTTAAGTTATCTATTAACTGCAGGCTGGCAGAGCGATTGCCACGACCTGAAAGTATGCCTATCTGCTGGCTGCCAGCGATTCGGATACCGATTCGAAATGAAGGATCTGTGGCCAGAGATATTAAAGCCGAATTGGGGTAGACATCTTTAACTACTCCAGCAATGCCAAACTCTGACAAGACTGTCATATTTCTTTTAATTCCAGCATTTGATCCAGTATCGATTGTTATAGTCTGTGCAAAAGATTGACTCGAGCCTTGACTAATAACGCGGGCGTTAACAACTTTAAATCCAGCAGTGCCAGCTAAATCTAAAATGCTCTTTAACTGATCTAGCTGAGCATCAGCATTTTTTCGATTCGCTAACTCGGCTTTTAATGAATTGTTATTGGCGCGCAGCTCTTCGATCTGATTACGGGTTCGTCCTAAGTGAGTAATATCTGAAAAGAAATTTTTAAATGGTGCGAGTACCACGTTTCCTGCACGTTGGAAGGGCGAGAGAATCGTCTGTGTACCTTGACGTGCACCTTCGAGTACACCAACACCACGCAGGTCAAGGGTGATAAGGAAGAGTGCAGTTACTATAAGAATGATTAAAAGCAGTCGGCTTCGACCTTCACTGCCCTTACGCATCTCTTAAAGGCCCTATCGACGAGGTTCGGAGATTAAGACCTTCTCTAAGGCTTCAAACTCTTCGATGCACTTACCAGAGCCTTCAACAACTGCATCGAGTGGACGCTCGGCAACGTGAATTGGCATTCCAGTCTCTTTGCGAAGACGCTCATCAAGGCCCTTCAATAACGCTCCGCCACCAGTTAAAACAATTCCGCGATCCATAAGATCAGATGCAAGCTCTGGTGGAGTCTTATCGAGCGTGCTCTTTACGGCATTAATGATTGCATTAACTGGCTCTTCAATCGCTTTGCGAATTTCGGCAGCAGATACAACGATTGTCTTTGGTAGCCCCGTTGCTAAGTCACGACCACGGATTTCAGCATCATTTTCACCGGCTAATGGATAAGCCGAACCAATTGCCATTTTGATCTCTTCAGCGGTGCGCTCTCCCAAAAGTAGTGAGAATTCACGCTTAACCCAGTTAATAATTGATTGATCGAGCTCATCACCACCGACACGGATTGATAAGGAGCAAACAATTCCGCCAAGTGAGATAACTGCAACCTCAGTTGTACCGCCACCGATATCTACGACCATGTTTCCAGTTGGTTCGTGAATTGGAAGTCCGGCACCGATAGCAGCTGCCATTGGCTCTTCAATAATATAAACCTTACGAGCACCAGCTGCATATGCGGCATCTTTTACCGCGCGCTGCTCAACACCTGTAATACCTGATGGAACACAAACAACAATGCGAGGCTTGGCTAAATAGCGACGACGGTGAACTTTTTGGATGAAGTAGCGCAACATACGCTCTGTTGTTTCAAAGTCGGCGATGACACCATCTTTAAGGGGACGGATAGCAACGATATTTCCAGGAGTACGGCCAATCATTTTCTTAGCCTCAAGACCAACAGCTAAAATTCCGCCAGTATCTTGGTTGACGGCAACAACTGATGGCTCATTCAAGACAATCCCACGTCCGCGCACATAGACAAGCGTGTTTGCTGTGCCTAAATCAACGGCCATATCACGGCCGATAAATGACATTCTGTTCTGTACGCTCATACTTTTTTACTCCTTGATTATTTAGGGAAGAAAATTTCAATCTCACGCACAGCAGATTCAGGTGAATCCGATCCGTGCACAATATTCTGTACAACTTTGGTGCCTTGATCTCGTGCTAAGTCTCCCCGAATTGTGCCAGGTGCGGCAAGGGTTGGATCTGTGACACCGGCAAGTGAACGGAAGCCTTCAATAACCCGGTTACCTGATGCGACAATAGCAACGATTGGGCCAGACATCATGAACTCAACTAATGGCTCATAAAATGGCTTACCGACATGTTCGGCGTAATGCTTTTCCAGTAGCGAACGATCTGCCTTTAGCATGCGCACAGCATCGATTGAATATCCCTTACTTTCAATGCGGGATATAACTTCACCAACTAAGCCACGGGCAACGCCATCTGGCTTTACAAGGATCAGTGTTTTCTCTGTGCTCACTCGCCTAGTGTATTAGCCCTTTTGCGCTTGGGAAGCCAGATGGGCTGCGCGAGCGGCCTCGCCCTTTCGCCCCACGATAATGGCCGCTGCCCATAGCCCGATGAAAATCACCCCCATGATGAAAAAGGATGGGACGAAAAAGCCAAAGGCGATCATGAAAATCTGCAGCACCGAGCCGATATAGAAACCTGAACGTCGCTTGAGAAGTCCGGCCGTTAAGAATAAAAGTAGCGCGATAATCGAGCCGTAAATAACTCCAGCCGTTGACTGATCTTTAATCGCCAGCAGAATTGCAAAACCTAAAGTCAAAGACTCCATGACTAGTACTGATGCACCAAGAGCTCTCATTGTATGAACTTCTTTCGTAGATAGCTTCGCGCCTCGCCCACAGTCACGACAGAACCAGTCATGATAATGCCAATTGTATCCTCACTTAAAGGCCGAGTTGCATCGCTTACTGCGCGATCAATGGCGGCTTCTAAATTACTGACTTCAAATACCCGATCATGGCCAAAGACTGTAGATGCAATCTTTTCTAACTCCCCTGAACTCATTGCGCGCGTCGATGAGCTTTGAGTAACGATGACATGGTCGACGATTTGCTCGAGCTCTTGCAAGATTCCAGTGGCATCTTTATCCCCAAATACGCCTGCAACTGCGATGATCTCATCGAAGTTAAACTCATTGCTTAATGTCTCAGCCAGCGCCTTAGCGCCATGAGGATTATGGGCGGCATCTAAAATTATCGTAGGGTCGCGGTGTACAACCTCACAGCGCCCAGGTGAAGTAACGGCGGCAAAACCGGCCCGTACTGCTTCGATATCTAATGGTTGATCACCAAAGAAAGCCTCGACGGCCACGAGCGCACTTGCAGCGTTAGCGGCCTGGTGCTTGCCGTGTAATGGCAGGAAAATATCGTCATATGTATCGTGCAGACCAGTGATAGTGATCAACTGTCCCCCAACTGCAACTGCCCGTGATGCAACGCTGTATTCGATACCTTCGCGCACAACATCGGCGCCGACTTCGGCGGCCTTGCGAATTAACTCTTTTGCCGCCTCTGGCTCTTGCTGGGCCAACACGATGAATCCGCCCTCTTTAATGATGCCCGCCTTTGTTGCCGCAATCTCATGGAGTGTGTGACCTAAGTACTCCATATGATCAAAGCCGATTGGCATTAGGACTGATACATCGGCATCGACAACATTTGTTGCATCCCATTCCCCGCCCATGCCAACTTCAATCACAGCTACATCTACGGGGTGCTCGGCAAATGCGACAAAACCAAGTGCTGTAACGGCCTCAAAGAAAGATATGGGATCGCTGAACTTGGTGTCGATTAAATCTAAATATGCTGCGATGTCATTGTAAGCAAAGATTAAATCCTTTGGATCAATAGGCTCTCCATTAATTGCGATGCGCTCACGGTATGTCTCAAGATGAGGACTGGTAAAACGGCCAGTACGAAGGCCATGTGCAAATAAAAGTGAGTCAATCATTCGCGAAGTTGTGGTTTTACCGTTAGTACCACCGACATGAATCGTTGGATAGGTTAATTGAGGCGAACCTAAAATATCGACAAGGGCTGCAATGCGCTCAGTTGTTGGTGCAATTCGAGTTTCTGGCCAGCGAGCAAGTAAGGCCTGTTCAATGGCATCTACACGCTCTTGATCATCGGGAGAGATAATCATGGGCTTGGAAGCTGTGATAACTGCGCAGTAATACGTTGCATATCGGCAGTTGTCTTTTCTAAACGCTCACGGATTTCAACGACTACTGAATCTGGTGCCTTTGCCATGAAGCCTTGATTATTTAGCTTAACTTCGGCTGTTTGCTTATCTTTCTGCGCGGTGGCTAAATCCTTTTCAAGACGTGCGCGTTCGGCGCCAACATCGATTGAACCAGTTAAATCAAACTCAACTTTTACTGCACCAATTTCGCAGTGCGCACTCGGTGTTATCTCCCCTAGCTCTAGGCGCAAAACAAAGGCCATTGCACCTGCATATTCATTAATATGGGCAGGTGCTATAAAACGGGCAGGAATCTTCTGTGATGTTTTGATGCCTTGATCGTTACGGAATCTGCGCACATCGGTAATAATCTCTTGAAGCTCGATAATTAGTTTTTCTGCCCTCTTATCGATGTGATCTGGATGTGCAACTGGCCATTGGGCAATGACTAGAGACTCTCCCCCAGTTAGCGCAGTCCACATAGTTTCAGTGATAAAAGGCATGATCGGATGCATTAAGCGAAAGAGTTGATCTAATACAAAGCCCAAAACCCGCTTGGTGTCGGCGCAATCTCCCGATGCAAAACTCTCCTTGGAGAGCTCTAAATACCAGTCGCATAAGTCATCCCAAGCAAAGTGGTACATGAGCTCACAGGCACGCGCGAACTCGTACTGCTCAAGAAGTGAATCGACCTCTGAAATAGTTTCCGATAAGCGGTTCAAGATCCATTTATCTATGGCATTCAATGAAGAGAGATCAGGGAGAGCACCCTCAACGGTTGCACCATTCATCATTGCAAAGCGCGTTGCATTCCAGAGCTTTGTCGCAAAGTTGCGTGAGCCACCGATCCAGTCTTCGGCTAGGGCTTGATCTTTACCAGGATTAGCTCCACGTGCCAGCGTAAAGCGCAGGGCATCGGCCCCGTACTTATCCATAAACTCTATTGGGTCAACGGTATTGCCCTTAGATTTCGACATCTTTTTGCCGAACTGATCGCGCACCAAACCATGAAGGGCGATTGTGTGAAAAGGCTGGACGCCTTCCATTGCAAATAAACCAAACATCATCATGCGCGCAACCCAGAAGAACAAGATGTCATAGCCTGTAACTAAGACAGATGTTGGATAGAACTTCTTTAAATCATCGGATTGTGTTGGCCAACCCAGAGTTGAAAATGGCCACAACGCAGATGAGAACCATGTATCTAAAACATCTGGATCTTGTGTGTAGCCAGCTGGTGCGACTTCACCTGGACCCACAACTACAACTTCATTGTTAGGGCCATACCAAACTGGAATGCGATGTCCCCACCACAACTGACGCGAAATGCACCAGTCATGCATGTTGTCGATCCAGTCAAAATATCGCGGTGCTAACTCATCTGGTTCGATCTTTACGCGACCGTCGCGCACAGCATCTCCAGCAGCCTTTGCAAGGGGTCCGACTTTTACGAACCACTGCTTTGATAAACGTGGCTCAATAGTTGTCTCGCAACGAGAACAATGACCAACGGCGTGAATATATGGACGCTTTTCATCCACGATGCGACCTTCGGCGCGAAGTGCTTCAACAACGGCCTTGCGTGCCTCGAAGCGATCCATGCCATCAAAGCGAGTGCCAGAGCCATCCATAACGCCGTGTTCATTCATGATGACAACGAATGCAACGTTGTGGCGCATTGCCATTTCAAAGTCATTGGGATCGTGAGCCGCCGTCACTTTTACAGCACCAGTACCAAAATCCATCTCGACTAACTCATCGGCAATGATTGGTATATAGCGATTAGCAAGCGGCAAAAGAACTTGTTTGCCAATTAAATCCTTATAGCGCACATCATCTGGGTGCACTGCAACTGCTCCATCACCCAGCATTGTTTCAGCTCGCGTTGTAGCAACGGTAATCTGAATGTCGCCTTCGCCATAACGAACCTGAACAAACTCACCTGCATCATCTTGGTGCTCAACTTCAATATCTGACAGGGCTGTAAGACAACGTGGGCACCAGTTAATGATTCGCTCTGCGCGATAGATTAGTCCCTGGTCATAAAGCTTCTTAAATATTGTAAGTACCGCAGTTGAAAGACCGGCATCCATTGTGAACGCCTCGCGCGACCAATCGACGCTATCACCTAAGCGGCGCATCTGATCTAAAATCACACCGCCTGATTCGGCCTTCCACTCCCAGACTTTCTTAACAAAATCTTCACGACCTAAATCATGACGCGTTACACCTTCTGTCGCTAACTGTTTTTCAACAACGTTCTGAGTTGCAATACCCGCGTGATCCATGCCAGGTAACCAGAGTGCTTCGAAGCCCTTCATGCGCTTCATGCGCGTAAGTGTGTCTTGCAACGTGTGATCTAAGGCGTGTCCAATGTGTAGTGAGCCCGTCACGTTAGGAGGTGGAATAACAATTGTGAATGCAGGCTTTGTAGATGTTGAAGTAGCTTTAAAATATCCAGCCGCGACCCATTTTTCATACAGGGCAGCTTCGATATCTGCTGGTGAAAAGCTAGAAGCTAGTTCGCGGGACATACAGAGCAGTCTAGATTATGCGCTCTTCTCCTCTTGACCCTTTTGACCTCGAGAACGCTTTGGAATATCGCCTGTATGAAGGATGAACTCAGGTTGTGCACCCGTTTCGATGCAGTCTTTAGTAACCAAGACCTTTGCAATATCGCTACGGCTCGGCACGTCATACATCACAGCTAGAAGTACTGACTCCATAATCGCGCGCAGACCACGGGCGCCTGTTCCGCGAATTAAAGCCAAATCTGCAATGGCATCAAGGGCATCTGGCGAAAATTCGAGTTCTACATTATCTAAATCAAAAAGACGCTGGTACTGCTTAACCAGAGCGTTCTTAGGCTCGGTGAGGATCTGCATTAACGCCGTCTTATCTAAGTTCTCAACACTGGTCAGAACTGGAAGGCGTCCAATGAACTCTGGAATCATGCCAAACTTCAATAAATCTTCAGGCATCACATCGGCAAAGATATCGCGACGATTCTTTTGAGCTGCATCCTGCAACGTTGCATTAAAGCCAACTCCTGCTTTGCCGCTGCGGGATTCGATAATCTTTTCAAGGCCAGCAAATGCCCCACCGACGATAAATAAAACATTAGTCGTATCGATTTGGATGAACTCTTGGTGTGGGTGCTTGCGCCCGCCTTGTGGTGGAACTGATGCAACCGTTCCTTCTAGAATCTTTAATAATGCCTGCTGAACACCTTCACCTGAAACATCGCGCGTAATGGATGGGTTCTCAGATTTGCGAGCAACCTTGTCGATCTCATCGATATAGATGATTCCTGTTTCAGCTTTCTTAACATCGTAATCTGCGGCTTGAAGAAGTTTGAGCAAAATATTCTCAACATCTTCGCCAACATATCCAGCTTCGGTCAGTGCAGTTGCATCGGCGATTGCAAATGGAACGTTAAGCATGCGCGCCAATGTCTGAGCCATAAGAGTTTTGCCACAGCCGGTTGGACCGAGCAATAAGATATTTGATTTTGCTAACTCAACTGAATCTTCGCGATGGCCACCTTGAACCCGCTTGTAGTGGTTGTACACGGCAACTGATAGTGATTTCTTAGCACGGTCTTGTCCGATGACATATTGATCGAGGAAATCAAAGATCTCATGTGGCTTTGGAAGCTCGGCTAAGCCAAGAGATGTTGCCTCCGATAGCTCTTCAACAATGATCTCGTTACAGAGCTCGATGCACTCATCGCAGATATAAACGCCAGGGCCGGCAATGAGTTTTTTTACCTGCTTTTGAGTTTTACCGCAGAAGGAACACTTGAGCAGATCGCTAGTCTCACCGATTCTTGTCATGGCCAAAGTTTAGATTCTTAATGCTTTATTTGCCCTGGTATTTACGCTTGTAACTGTTCGCCGAGAGAATAATTACGCTGTTTTCACCGGCATTTTCATATCTTTAACACCTGGGACAAGTAAAACTAGAAGACAAACAACGAGATGAAAAACTGAGGCGCCGATTAAAAACTCCTTCTCCCCAAAGAGAGTTACCGCAGGACCTACCAAGACCATGCCGAGCGGCATCAAACCCGCCGAGCCCATGTGGTCGATACTAAAAACCCGACCCTGTAATTCGCGTGGGACTTCGCGTTGGATCGCCGAGTTCCAGAACGCCTCCCATGGACCGACTGAAAAACCAGCAAGTAGATATGCAAGAACTACAAAGGATTGCGAAATTGGAAATGCTAGTGCGAGCGTCGTAATCACAAGGAGCATCCAAACAAGTACGCAGAAGCGACCTTGATGCTTGATCTTGAGTTTGATACAGGCGATGGCAGAAATTACGCCACCGATTGAAAAAGCTGCCGCCGAGAGCGCAAATGCTGTGTTGGTTCCAAACTCGCGCCGGGTTATAACCGGGAGCAAGACAGTTTCTGCAGCTAGCACCACCATTAATTGAATTGAAGCCATGGCTATCATCGCCCCGATCCATGGGATCTCTAAGACTGTTCGCAACCCTTCGCGCATTTCAACCATAAAAGGCTCACGGACTTTCTTATCCGAGTTGATATCCTCTTTTATTTGGATAAGAAAATATGTTCCCACGGCAAATGCGATAGCGGTAAAAAGAAATGTCAGCCGCCCTCCAATTAAAAAGACTGAAACTCCCCCGATTCCAGGGCCGATGATTGTCGCTGATCTGATAACGATTCCACGGGCAACATTTCCCGCGGGTAGTTTCTCATCAGGCAACAGCGAGGGCATGATCGCACTGGCCGATGCCATTCCAAATGCATCACCGATTCCCATTAAGAAAACAGCTAAGGCCAATAAAATATGAGGAAGTTTTGGGGCTGAGATAAAAACCATTCCAAATACAATAATTGCACGAAATAGATCAGCCACAATCATTACCTGCTTGCGCGGTAAGCGATCAGACCACACACCAGCAAAAGGTGAAAAGAGAACTGCGGCTAATACACGAGCACCGAGAATCAAGCCAAGGGATGTAGCAGTGCCACCTGCATCTAAGACTGTTACAGCAAGTGCAATTGGAAATGCCGATGCACCTAAGACAAATATTGTGGTGTTAAACCAAAAGAGACGGTATCCCTTATATGACCACAGGGAGCCCGCCTCAAATAGCTTCATGAATAGATACTACTTAACTGGCTTGGCCTTTCGAGAAGCCAATACCTGATCAATAATTCCGTATTCAACTGCTTCAGCAGCCGTCAGTATCTTGTCACGCTCGATATCTTTCTCGATTTCAGCTGCAGACTTAACAACGTGGCGCGCAAGAAGCTCTTCTTGCAAACGCGCAATACGTGCAATCTCTTTGGCTTGAATCTCAACATCAGATGCCTGCCCGCCACCCTCAGATGATGGTTGGTGAATCAAGATGCGTGAGTGCTCGAGGGCATAACGCTTTCCCTTTGCACCCCCTGCAAGGATCACAGCTGCAGCAGAGGCGGCCTGGCCTAAACAGATTGTGCTGATATCGGGGCGAACAAACTGCATCGTGTCATAAATTGCGGTGAGGGCGGTAAATGATCCACCAGGTGAGTTAATGTAGATCATGATGTCGCGATCTGGATCCATAGATTCCAGTGTCAATAACTGTGCCATTACATCATTGGCAACGGTGTCATCGATGGGCTGGCCCATAAAGATAATGCGCTCTTCAAATAGCTTCGTGTATGGATCAAGGCGCTTAAAACCGTAAGCGGTCTTTTCTTCAATAGTTGGAAGAACGTAGCGAGAGGTAATCTCTTGGATGTGCTTCATTATGCTTTTCCTCCAAATACTTGACCATCAGATGTTGCAATGTGATCAATGAAGCCGTATGCCTTTGCATCTTCGGCATTAAACCAGTTATCGCGATCTGAATCGATAAGAATCTTTTCAAGTGTTTGACCCGTGTGCTTAGCGTTTATTTCAGAGAGTGTGCGCTTAATAATCGCCATCTGTTCAGCCTGGATACGAATATCAGTTGCAGTTCCACCAATGCCACCCAGTGGTTGGTGCATCAAGATGCGCGCATTAGGAGTTGCATATCGCTTGCCAGGGGCACCTGCAGTAAGTAAGAACTGACCCATTGATGCCGCGATTCCCATTCCAACAGTTGCAATATCGTTCTTGACGTATTGCATGGTGTCGTAGATAGCCATGCCGGCGGTAACAGAGCCACCAGGTGAGTTAACGTATAGATAAATATCTTTGTTTGAATCCTCGGCCGCTAATAGCAAAATCTGCGCGCAGATTGCATTTGCCATATCGTCGCGTACTTCTCCGGCAAGGAAGATAATGCGCTCGCGAAGCAAGCGGTTATAGACCTGGTCATCTAAGCCGATCATTCCAACGCTCGATGAGCGAGCCTGAATTTCTCCAGCTTGTGGGTTAAGAAAATCCACGTGTGTTCCTTCCAGTTGCATGTTTATTACCTGTAGTGAGGCTAACAATGTTGTGCGCTAAATGCTTCCCAATTTGCTGGAAAAGGAGCGTGAGATGGGTGATGTTCGCTTAGGGCTAAAGCCCTTGGGGCAAAAAGCAATAAGTGATTAAGCCTCGTCGACTAGATCAGCGGGTGCGGCCTGTGGGCGCAGCGCCTGAAGATCGATCATATTGCCAGATGCATCCTTAACAGTGATGCGCTCTAACACCGATGCCAACGCCTTTGCACGAGTTACCTCTGAAACTAGCTGTGCAATCTGGCCAGCCTTTTGTAACTCTTGTGCAAACTGCTCTGGCGGCATTCCATATCGCTGTGAGGTGCGAACCAAGTACTCAGTTAACTCCAGTTCGGTAATTTGAATATCTTCAGCCTGCACGATTGCATCGAGTAAGAAATCTGATTTCAGAGATGAACGAACCTGGCCATCGACCTCTGCGCGGTGTTCAGCATCTTCACTACGGCCTTCACCTTCAAGGTGGTCGGCTACTTCGAGTTCAACCAAACTATCTGGTACTGGAATATCTAAATCTGCGAGTAATTTCTTGATTAAAAGATCGCGAGCCTGTGTTCCCTGCTCCATTTTCTTAACGCGGCCAAGGCGCACAACAAAATCTGCCTTTAGCTCTGCCAATGTATCGAACTCAGATGCCAGCTTTGCAAATGCATCATCTACTGGTGGCAGCTCGCGCTCTTTAACTGCCTTAACAGTGGCTTGAACTTCTCCCTTTTCACCTTCGGCCTGCCCAACTAGTTGAGTCTCAAACTTCTTTGTCTCCCCTGCAGACATACCGATCAAGGCATCGTCTAGACCATCAATCATGCGATCTGAACCAACTTCGTAAGAAATATCATTTGCCTGTCCACCATCAACTAATTCACCCTTGATAAATGCCTCCAAATCTAAGGTTGCAAAATCTCCCTTAGCTACTGCGCGCTCAACGCTCGTTAATGTTCCAAAGCGTGTTCGAAGCTCTTCAACCTGCTCATCGACATCGGCATCTGAGACAACAAGGTCTTCAACTTCAATGGTGATGGATGAAAAATCTGGCAGCTTTACTTCAGGTCGAACATCAACTTCGACCGTAAATAAAAGCTTTTCATTATCAACAAACTCTTTAACATCAACGACTGGACGACCAAGAACGGCTACAGAGTGCTCACGAGCTGCCTTGCCATAGAAATCTGGAAGCGCTGCATTAATCGCCTCATCTAATACCGTGCCACGTCCAACGCGCTGATCGATCATCGCCGCCGGAACTTTTCCTTTACGGAATCCTGGAATGTTGACCTGTGTTGCAACCTTCTTATAGGCATCGGCTACATGTGAACTCATCTCACTGAATTCAACTTCTATATCAAGACGAACGCGAGTTGGAGAGAGTGTCTCGATGGTGCTTTTCACAGATGCTCCTAAATAAGTTACGAACTACGAGAGTGAACTGGTCGGGGCGGGGAGATTCGAACTCCCGGTCTCCTGCTCCCAAAGCAGGCGCGCTAGCCACTACGCTACGCCCCGAGGCGCAATGCAGGAGTCTAGACGAGATTTCACTCA
>WLNU01000029.1 GCA_009699645.1 Actinomycetota bacterium
CAGCAAAATCGGGAATTCCAGTCATGATGCATACACCGAGTGAGGTGAAGGCGGCGGTAACGGGATCGGGTCGAGCTAATAAAGCACAAGTTGCGGCGATGGTTGCCAAACTTCTTAACTTGAGCGAGATTCCCAAGCCCGTTGATGCCACCGATGCCTTGGCACTTGCTATCTGTCATATCTGGAGAGGCGGGGCTAATGCAAAGATCGCAACGGCTCTTGCCGCCGAGAAATCTCGACTACGTAAGCTGCGTGGATAAATGATCTCCACCATCAATGGCACCGTCAGATCTATCCATAGCGATCGATTAATTATTGAAGTCGGGGGAGTTGGATTAAGCATCTCAGTAAATGCCGCCACTAGTGCCGGAGTAACAATGGGATCACAAGTGCAGCTATTTACCTCTCTCGTTGTGCGTGAAGACTCACTCACACTATTTGGATTTTTAAGTGATGAGGCCCGTTCACTATTTGAATTAGTGCAGACAGTTTCAGGAATTGGTCCAAAGGTTGCACTGTCAATTCTTGGCGCACTTACTCCTGAGGATTTAACCCGTGCCATTGCAACACAGGACGTAGCCTCGATTGAGCGCGTACCAGGAATTGGTCGCAAAGGCGCACAGCGCATGATTTTGGAGCTACAAGGAAAGTTAAATGATCTATCCACCGGGGCAACCTACAGCGGACATGTTGCACAGTGGCGTGAGAATCTAACTGGCGCACTAGTTTCTCTCGGTTTCTCTCCCAAAGACTCCGATAGCGCTATCTCTGCAGTGCTTTCAGGCTTAGCGGCCAATGGTCAAGATCCATCCACGATGGCCTTGGGCGATCTATTAAAGGCGGCCTTAGCAAATGGAAAGAGCAGACGTGGCTGAGGATCGCTTAGTTGGTTCCAATATTAAGGGCGAAGAGTCAGCCCTTGAACATGCTCTTCGTCCAACAACGTTAAAGGAGTTTATTGGCCAACATCGCGTGCGCGAACAGATCGATGTTTTACTTACGGCGGCGCGAGGGCGAAAAACACCGGCCGACCATATTTTACTATCTGGTCCACCAGGACTTGGAAAAACAACTCTGGCCTTAATTTTAGCCAGTGAGATGTCGGCGCCGATTCGGATTTCAAGTGGTCCTGCAATCACTCACGCAGGTGATTTAGCTGCAATTCTCTCATCTTTGGTTGAAGGCGAGATTTTATTTCTCGATGAGATTCACCGACTACCAAGACCTGCCGAAGAGCTTTTGTATTTAGCGATGGAGGATTTCCGAGTCGATGTTGTAGTCGGTAAAGGTCCAGGTGCCACTGCGATTCCACTGCAGCTCCCACATTTCACTCTTGTGGGGGCAACAACTCGGAGTGGATTATTGACTAGTCCGTTGCGTGATCGATTTGGTTTTACTGCCCATTTGGATTTCTATAGCGATGAAGAACTCGCACAAGTGATTACCCGAAGTGCAGCTTTGCTTGAGATAAAGATTGCCCCCGATGCAATCACTGAAATCTCTGGGCGCTCTCGTGGTACACCGCGCATTGCCAATCGATTATTGCGCCGAGTGCGAGACTACGGACAGGTCAAGGGCAGCGCTCTTATTTCGCTAGTTGATACCCAAGCGGCCCTTAAAATATATGAAGTTGATGCTCTGGGCTTAGATCGATTAGATCGCGCGGTTTTAACCGCCCTTATTGAGCGCTTTAACGGTGGTCCGGTGGGTCTTTCAACTCTAGCGATCGCAGTTGGTGAAGAGAGTGAGACCGTTGAATCAGTGGCCGAGCCCTTTCTAGTGCGCAATGGTTTCATGGCCAGAACTGCAAGGGGAAGGGTTGCTACTGCGATGGGATATGCCCATATTGGACGAATACCTCCGCCTCAACTGGCATCCCTTTTCGACACACCTGCAATTGATGCCTAGACTCTGCCTCTATGTCTACAACAACTAAAGCTGTAAAGACGGCTAGCCGTCCCGGACGCTCATTGGCTCTCTTAGCCCTGGCACTCGTCGTCTTGATTGCACTTGCCTTTCTTCAAAGTGCAACGGCCGTTCGTCTTGGGCTAGATCTTCGAGGTGGAACCTCCGTGACCCTGCAACCGCGTATTGCGCCGGGGGAGAGTGGAAAGGTAACGAATGAGGCGATCGACCAAGCCGTGTCAATTATTCGTCAACGTGTTAACTCTTTAGGTGTTGCTGAATCCGAGGTTGCCGCCCAAGGCAGTGGCACAAATCGCCAGATCGTTATCTCAGTTCCCGGAGATACAGGGCGACGAGTTGTTGAGTTAGTGGGACAAACTGCAGAGCTTCGCTTTCGCCAAGTTCTAGCAAGTGCGACATCAACGGGCGCGGCAGATCCCGCTGCAACACCTGCAGCCGGTGTTAGCGCTGAAGTTAATGCAAAGTTCGCAGCACTTGATTGTACGAAGTTAGCAAATCTTCAAGGCACTGGAAATGATGCACCGGGTGACACGATTGCAGTGTGTGATCGCTCAGGAACGACTAGATATATTTTGGCGCCAGCTGAAGTATTAGGTCGACAGATTTCAAAGGCTTCTGCAGGTATCGATACTCAGGGCGGAAGTGCTTGGTATGTAAGTCTGACATTTAACGGCGAAGGAACAACTGCTTTCGGAGCACTCACCACTCGTGTTACTACTCTGGCAGAACCGCTCAATCAAGTAGCGATCGTGCTCGATGGACTGGTAGTTTCGTCACCACGAATCAACGAGCCAATTCCATCTGGAAATGCCCAGATCACCGGAAGTTTCACACAACTTGAGGCACAAGATTTAGCGAATGTTTTGAAGTACGGTGCTCTACCACTTGCATTTGATCGCGGGGAAGTCCAACAGATCTCACCTACGCTGGGCGCCGATCAACTCGATGCTGGCTTAATTGCGGGTGGACTCGGCATGCTTCTTGTATTTCTGTACTCACTTCTTTATTACCGAGGACTCGGTCTTGTCACTGTCGGCTCCCTTCTTGTGGCGGGCTCATTTGTCTATGTCTTATTCCTGCTTCTTGGACAGTGGATTGGTTTCACGCTGACTTTGGCGGGAATAGCCGGTGCGATCGTTGCGATCGGTGTTACGGCCGACTCATTTATCGTCTACTTCGAACGTGTTCGAGATGAGCTGCGCGAGGGCAGGTCGCTGCGCACAGCCGTTGAAACTGGCTGGACACGCGCTCGTCACACGATTCTTGTAGCCGACTTTGTCTCCATCATCGCCGCGGCTCTTCTCTACTTCTTTGCTGTCGGTGGAGTTCGTGGATTTGCATTTACATTAGGGCTCACAACACTGGTCGATTTACTAGTTGTCTTTACTTTTACGAAGCCACTGGTAACAATCCTTGCTCGTGCAAATTTCTTCGCTTCAGGTCACGCACTCTCTGGCTTCTCAGCTAAGAGCACCGGAACCCTGCCAGTAATAAAGGAGGCATAAGTAATGTCAAAGCTCTCAGGAATTGGTGGCCGTCTCTACCGCGGTGAAACATCTATCGATTTCATCGGTAAGCGCCGCCGCTGGTATGCAGTTTCAGCCCTATTCATCTTGTTATCTATTGCAGCATTGAGTTTACAAGGTCTGCACCTAGGTATCGAGTTCAAAGGAGGCTCATCCTTTACCGTTACTAAGGCAGGTGCATCCATTGCCGATGCCCGCGCAGCAGTTGATACAGTCGGGGTCCCTGGCGAGATTATTGTGCAAAATATCGGCACCAATAAAGTCCGTGTACAGACAGCGGCCCTTAATTCTGTGCAAAACAACGCTGTCCAAGATGCATTAGCTAAGAAGTTCCAAGTTGCAGTCGAATCGATTGACAGTCAGATAATTGGACCTTCGTGGGGTAAAGAGATCACACGTAAGGCTCTCTACGGGTTATTTGGTTTCCTTATTTGCGTGATGCTCTATCTTGCAATGGCCTTTGAACCCAAGATGTCGGTCGCGGCAATCGTTGCAGTTATTCACGACGTTTTTATTACCGTTGGAATTTACGCAATGGTTGGCTTCGATGTCACACCTGCTACGGTCATTGGTTTCTTGACGATTCTGGGTTACTCCCTCTATGACACAGTTGTCGTATTCGATAAAGTCCGTGAAAATACTCGCACGATTACCGCTAGCTCCAAGAGCACGTATTCGCAGGCAACTAACCTGGCCGTTAATCAGACTCTGGTTCGATCATTTAATACCTCTCTTATCGCCCTACTACCAGTGGGTTCGATCCTATTCGTCGGTGCGGGACTTCTTGGCGCCGGTACATTAAAAGATTTATCGCTGGCACTCTTTATAGGTTTAGCCGTTGGTACGTACTCATCGGTCTTTATCGCACCGCCGGTGCTGGCTCAGTTACGCGAAAAAGAGCCAGCGATGATCGCACTTGCAAAGCGTGTCAATGGTCGTAGCGCAACACCAACTACCTTTGCTCCAGTTGTCGCTACAAGCAATGAACATCGTGGGCCACGTAATCAGCCAAAGCGCAAAGGCCGCAAGTAAGTCGCTGCCGTGGATACTTTGATTGCACCAGTAGTTAGTGCGCTCAAAGAAAATCACGCCACAAGCAAGGTTGAAGATGTTGAGCGCGCCTTTCTTATCGCCGAAAAAGCTCATGAGGGTCAACTACGTAAATCGGGGCAGCGATATATCACGCACCCCGTCGCCGTTGCACAGATTCTGGCCGAACTTGGATTAAGTATTGAAACAGTAATAGCGGCCCTTCTTCACGATACCGTCGAAGATACGCCGTACTCTCTTAAAGAACTACGCCATGACTTTGGCGATGAGGTAGCCAATCTGGTAGATGGCGTAACTAAGTTAGACAAGCTGACCTATGGGCCAACGGCTGAGGCTGAAACCGTTCGTAAGATGGTTATCGCTATGTCGCGAGATATTCGTGTTCTAGTTATTAAACTCGCTGATCGCTTGCATAATGCCCGAACATGGAGATACGTCTCTGCCGAGAGTGCAGAGCGCAAGGCGCGCGAGACGCTAGATATTTATGCCCCTCTGGCTCATCGCCTGGGCATGAACGCCATGAAGTGGGAGCTTGAAGATCTCTCCTTTGAGGTCCTTGAACCTAAGAAATTTGAGGAGATCTCCCGCCTAGTTGCAGAGCGAACACCATCGCGTGATTTGTTAACGGCAACGGTAATACAAACAGTTACTGAGGATTTAGCTCATGATTCAATCCATGCAACGGTAACAGGGCGACAAAAACATTTCTTCTCTGTCTATCAAAAGATGGTCGTTAGGGGCCGTGAATTTAATGATATTTATGATCTTGTTGGCATTCGTGTATTAGTAGATGATGTGAGAGATTGCTACGCAGTTCTTGGCTCAATTCACGCCAGATGGAGCCCTGTACCGGGACGCTTTAAAGATTACATCGCCATGCCAAAATTCAATCTCTATCAGTCTCTTCACACCACAGTAATTGGACCTACGGGCAAAGCCATTGAGATTCAGATTCGAACCTTTGATATGCATGCACGGGCTGAATTTGGAATCGCTGCGCACTGGAAATACAAACAGGGGGCAGAAACAAATGAGTCATCACCTGAAATGTTGTGGCTACGCCAGTTGCACGAGTGGCAGAAGGAGACGGAGGATCCATCGGAGTTTCTGGAGGCACTGCGCTTTGATTTAGGTTCACCTGAAGTCTTCGTGTTTACTCCTAAAGGAAGCGTCGTTGCACTGCCAGGTGGGTCTACACCAGTTGACTTTGCTTTCTCAGTCCACACCGATGTTGGTCTTCGATGTGCGGGTGCAAAGGTCAATGGACGTCTTGTACCTCTTGAATCACGGCTAAATAATGGTGATGTTGTCGAGATTGTAATTAACAAGGGAGAACATGCTGGCCCAAGTAGAGATTGGCTTAACTTCGTTCAGAGCCCGCGTGCGCGATCAAAGATAAAGGCGTGGTTTAGCAAAGAGAGGCGCGAGGAGGCTATTGATGCTGGTCGAGAATCTATAGCTCGTCAGATGCGCAAAGCGGGGCTGCCTTTGCAGAAGATATTTGCAGGACATTCATTACTTGAACTTGCACATGATCTGCACTACTCAGATATTGAGGGCTTGTATTCGGCAGTAGGTGATGGTCATGTATCTGCTGCATCTATTATCGATAAGTTAGTTATAGCTCTCGGGGGAGAGGATTCACATCCAGAGCCAACGATGGATGTTCTACCTACTCGTGCACCTGTAACGCGTCGTTCAAGCAACGCAGTCGATGTTGAAGGTGCCGATGATGTTTTGGTAAAGCTTGCCCGTTGTTGCACGCCTGTTCCGGGTGATGCGATTATGGGTTTCATAACAAAGGGAAGTGGAGTTTCGATTCACAGAAGTGATTGTGTTAATGCCGCTGATCTTTTAGAGAATCAATCTGACCGAGTTGTGAATGTGCAGTGGCGCGTTGGTGCCGGTTCTATATTCTTAGTCAATATTCAAGTTGAGGCGCTAGATCGTGCATCGCTGTTGGCCGATGTCACTCGCACATTATCTGATCAGCATGTCAATATTCTGAGTGCATCGGTTAGTACGTCTAAGGATCGCACAGCGTTTTCACGTTTCACCTTTGAAATGGCAGATGCAACTCATCTAGATGCAGTTTTGGGTGCAGTACGAAGTATTGAAGGCGTTTATGACGTCTATCGAACAACCAATAATTAAATTAGCCGAACTCGGCCAAACTCTTCTCAGCCTCAGCTAGCCAAACCTTTCGGGCATTTGCAGATTCACGTGACTCTGCAGCCTTCTTGGCATTGCCAACTGCCTCAGATTTCGCCGCGATCTTTTCATAGTTTTCTATTGAATCGCTCAGCTGCTTAACAACCTCTGCAGCACGTGCCTTAGCTGCAGGATCACTCTTGCGCCAGTGTGCAGACTCTGCCTCTTTGATAAGTGATTCAACGGCATGAACTCTGGCATCAAGGGATGTGCGCTTGTCGCGATGTGTCATTCCGATCTTGCTCCAGGTGTTCATGTGCTCGCGCAGCGCCTTTTTTGCCTCATCGAGGTTTGTGATGGGTACAAGGGCTTCGATGAGAAGAACAAGCTCTTCGCGCTTAATAAGATTTGTTGCCATTGTTAGATCGCGTTTTTCCAAATCAGCGTTCTTAGCGGTGAAGAATTGATCCTGTGCGGCCTTAAAACGGGCCCACATCTTGGCATCATCACTTGGCTTTCCACGTCCAGATGCCTTCCATGCATCCATCAAAACTTTAAACTGTTTTGCAGTTGGTACCCACTGGGTGGAGCTGGCTAATGATTCAGCCTCAGTGATGATCGCCTTCTTTGCATCTGATACAACGCTCTGAACTGCCTCAAGGGCGGCAAAATGAGTACGACGTCGCTTATCAAACTTATTGCGAGATGATGAGAAGCGCTTCCAGAGAGCGGCATCGGCCGCCTTTTCTAAGCGAGGTGCAGATTTCCATTCATCAAGAAGTACCTTCAAACGATCTCCAGTAACCTTCCATGACTCCGATAGTGCTAATGACTCGGCCTCGGCGACTATCTTTTCCTTCTCAACTAATATCTGTTCAAGACGGGCCTTCTTTGCCGCCGATTCGGCCGCCTTCTTAGCCTCATATGCCTCACGGTGACCTTCGATTAAAGGCTCTATCTGTTCAACCGATGCGACGAGAGCCTCAAGATCACCCACTGCATTGAGCTCTTTAACTTGCTCACGTAGTTTTTTAACTGCCGTGTATGCATCAGATGGAACAAGTGCGCCACTTTTAATGCGTGCAGCTAATAGAGCGACCTCTGCAGCGAGCATTTCGAATTTGCGAACAAAATATGTAAGGGCCTCATCTGCACTCTTGCCAGGATAAGAGCCAACGGCTTTTTCCCCGCTCGATGTACGAACATAGACAGTGCCATCATCGGCGACTCGTCCAAATGCTGCTGGATCTCCAATCAGCGCAGTTGCCGCTGATGCCTGGGGTACTGGATTAAAATCAGTCATGGTGGTGATCCCTTCAGCGCGTTGTTCGTAGTGAACGTCGCTATGTATGTCATGGGCCGAACAAAGAAGCTTTGAACGGACGTGAATTGAGCGTTTAGGTAGGGTAAAAGGTACCCTGTCCTAGCCTCATAGCGAAAATCGCTTCTCGGGCTGCGATGCAAGGGGGTCAAAGGATGCTCGTCGCCTCATTTGCAGCCCCCATGTTTGCTACCAACTGCTGGGTTATCGCTAGTGGGCCGGGGGCTGAGTGTGTCGTGATCGATCCTGGGATGCCAGATGTGAGCCATCAGCTCACGGAGATCCTTGATGAATTTAGCCTCAAACCAGTTGCCATTATCGCTACGCACGGGCATCTAGACCATACATTTTCAATCACTCCAATCGCCGATGGCTATAACATCCCGGCGTATATTCACAGCCAGGATAGAGCCGCACTCATACATCCAGAGCGATGTTTATCGCCAGAATTTGCTGCGACATTGGCGGGCATGGAGTTTGTTGAGCCAAGGGATGTTAGAGAATTGCGCCATGGTGAACTCCTCGATCTGGTTGGGCTTAGCTTTAGAGCTATTCACGCTCCAGGACACACGGCGGGCTCACTGATGTTCGAGGTTTCAGATGAGATTTTGATTAGTGGCGATGTTCTCTTTGCAGGCTCTATTGGCCGCACCGATCAGCCAACAGGTTCTGCTAAAGATATGGAAGAGACATTGCGCAAGAAACTTCTGCCCTTGCCTGATCACTTGCGAGTTCTACCCGGACACGGTCCGCAAACCACGATTGCACATGAGCGAAAGAACAACCCCTATCTAAAATCCATAAAGGGGCGTTACTAATGGCCCGCCAAAAAATTCAAGCCCCAAAGGGCGTGAGCGAATATTTTCCACCACGTTCAAAATTATTTGAGTTTGTGCGCCAATCTTTGATTTCACCGGCTCGCTCGGCCGGCTATCAGTTAATGGAGCTGCCAGTCTTTGAAGATACTGAGCTCTTTACTCGTGGTGTTGGTGAGTCAACTGATGTTGTTTCTAAAGAGATGTACACATTCACCGATCGTGGTGATCGCTCTATAACACTGCGTCCTGAAGGTACGGCTGGTGCGATGCGCGCCGTTATTGAACATGGCTTAGATCGAGGAGCGTTGCCGGTAAAGATTTGGTACTCAGGTGCCTACTTTCGAGCAGAGCGTCCGCAGGCCGGTCGATACCGCCAATTTTATCAGGTAGGAATCGAGGCTATTGGTTTAGATGACCCGGCAATCGATGCTGAAGTAATTGCAATCGCCGATGCTGGTTTCAAAGCCATAGGATTAAAAAAATATCGTCTAGAGATTACATCCTTAGGTGATGCTCAATCACGCGCGGCCCACCGAATCGATCTCATGAAATTCATAGCCACTCTTGATCTAGATGAGGCAACGGCGGCTCGCGCAGCCCTTAATCCATTGCGATTATTTGATGATAAAAGGGAAGAGATGCGGGCAGCGATGCTTAAAGCGCCACTGCTGATGGAGTATTTAAGTGATGCATCACGTGCCCACTTTGAATCTGTTAAGGGTTATTTGGATGCACTCGGAATTTCATATGTACTCAATCCTCGAATGGTGCGAGGTCTGGATTATTACACCGGCACGACTTTTGAATTCATTCACGAACTTCTCGGGGCCCAATCTGGAATCGGTGGGGGAGGACGCTATGACGGCCTGATGCACGAGCTCGGCGGACAAGAGCTATCTGGTATTGGCTTTGGCCTAGGAGTAGATCGTGCGCTACTGGCGGCAGAGGCTGAAGGCGTTATCTCTGTAGATGGTTTTGTCTCCGATCTTTTTATTATTCCGCTAGGTGATAGTGCAATGGTCAAAGCTCTGGGGCTAGCGATGCAGCTGCGCAATGCCGGCAAGGTAGTAGAGATTGCTTTTGGTGAACGCGCCCTCAAGGGTGCGATGAAGGCAGCAGATAAGAGTGGGGCTCGCAACGTTGTGGTCCTTGGCGATAACGAGATTGCAACTAAGAGCGTAGAACTTAAAAATATGAACTCCGGTGTATCTACATCGGTTACGATTGACTCCTTAATCAACGCACTGTAGAAAGCGAAACCATACTCACTATGTTAAGAAGCCATGATGCAGGCACGTTACGCAAATCCGATGCCGGCACGACCGTCACTCTTGCAGGGTGGGTTTCTCGTCGTCGAGATCATGGCGGAGTTGCTTTTATCGATCTACGCGATGCTTCGGGCTCTGTTCAAGTGGTTATCCGTGATGAAAAAATGGCCGGAGCCCTGCGTGCCGAGTGGTGCTTATTAATTACGGGTGAAGTCGTTGCACGTCCAGATGGAAATTCCAATACAAATATTCCAACCGGTGAGATTGAAGTTATGGGCGATACCGTGGTAGTTCTTAGCGAGTCCGCTGCCTTACCTTTCCCAGTTGATAGCGGAAATGATGGAGATATCAGCGAAGAGGTACGACTTAAGTATCGCTACTTAGATCTACGTCGCGAAAAACCTGCAGCTAATCTGCGTCTGCGTTCGAAGGTGACATCGACCATCCGCCGTGTCATGGAGGACGAGTCATTTCTAGAGATTGAAACCCCATACTTAACCCGCTCAACGCCTGAAGGCGCGCGGGATTTTCTAGTTCCTGTGCGTCTACAGCCAGGCAGTTGGTATGCACTTCCGCAATCACCACAGTTATTTAAGCAGCTTCTAATGGTCGCTGGTATGGAGAAGTATTACCAGATTGCACGATGTTTTCGTGATGAAGATTTTCGCGCCGATCGTCAGCCAGAGTTCACACAGCTAGATATCGAGATGTCATTTATCGACCAAGAGGACATCTTGGCGGTTGCAGAAAAGATTGTTTCAAAGATTTGGCAAGAGGCTCTAGGTTATGTAATTCCACTGCCGCTACAAAGGATGACATATGCCGATGCAATGTCGCGATATGGATCAGACAAACCAGATCTACGCTTTGATAACGAGCTCTCCGAACAGACCTCTTACTTTGGTGCGACAACTTTTAGAGTTTTTCAAGCACCGTATGTTGGCGCAGTTGTTATGCCAGGAGGTGCGTCATCACCGCGCCGCGAGCTCGATGCTTGGCAGGATTGGGCTAAGGCGCGAGGTGCTAAGGGTCTGGCCTACATTCTCATTAATGAAGATGGAACATTGGGTGGGCCAGTTGCTAAGAATCTTAGTGAGAGTGAGTGCGCAGGTATCGCCGTGGCAACTGGCGCAAAATCTGGGGATGCAATCTTTTTTGCAGCTGGTGAGCGCACAGCATCACTGAACTTATTAGGCGCGGTGCGACTTGAAATTGGAAAGCGCTGCGGATTAATTGCAGAAGGTACATGGAAGTTCCTATGGGTCATCGATGCACCGATGTTTGAGCCAACTGATAATGGTGGATGGACTGCAGTGCACCATCCATTTACTGGTCCTAAGCCGGAGTTTGCATCTACCTTTGCATCTGATCCAGCGCACGCCTTGGCATATGCCTACGACATTGTTTTAAATGGAACCGAACTTGGCGGTGGTTCCATACGTATTCACGATCAGAAGATGCAAAGAGATGTCTTTCGCGTTATTGGACTAAGCGATGAAGAGGCCGCCTCTAAGTTTGGATTTTTACTTGAGGCCTTCAACTATGGCCCACCCCCACATGGTGGTATTGCACTCGGCTTAGATCGCGTATGCGCACTTCTTACTGGCTCAGATTCGATTCGCGAAGTTATCGCATTTCCTAAGACTGCAAGTGGGGGCGATCCACTAACTGGGGCGCCTACACCTATTACACCAGCGCAACGCAAGGAGAGCGGCATCGATGGCGCTCCTAAGAACGCACCTCAGGTAGGCTAAGCACATGGGACCAGGTGGAATTGCAACGATTATTGCCGCATGTGGGCTTTTTA
>WLNU01000003.1 GCA_009699645.1 Actinomycetota bacterium
CCGGTATCTGATTTACAACGACGAGTCGAGCCATTTGCCGTCATTAGCGATTATGTTCCGGCTGGAGATCAGCCTGAAGCCATCGCTGAGATCGCTCGGCGCTTTGAGGCCGGGGAGCGGGATGTTGTTTTGCTCGGCGCCACCGGCACAGGAAAATCAGCGACAACTGCCTGGTTGATTGAAAAACTACAGCGGCCAACCTTAGTTCTGGCACCCAATAAGACATTGGCTGCACAACTAGCTAATGAGTTCCGAGAGCTTCTTCCTAACAACGCCGTTGAATACTTTGTCTCCTACTACGACTATTACCAGCCAGAGGCCTATGTTCCACAGACCGATACTTTTATTGAAAAAGATTCAAGTGTTAACGATGAGGTAGAGCGCTTGCGACATTCGGCGACGAACTCATTGCTGACCCGTCGAGATGTAATCGTGGTTGCGACCGTCTCATGTATATATGGTCTTGGTACACCTCAGGAGTACATCGACCGTATGGTCACTCTTCGGGTAGGGGATGAGATCGAGCGCAACGCACTTCTGCGTCGCTTTGTAGATATTCAGTACAAACGCAATGACGTCGCATTCGAGCGAGGAACGTTCAGAGTGCGTGGGGATACGATAGAGATTATTCCGATGTATGAAGAGTTGGCGATCCGCATTGAAATGTTTGGAGATGAGATCGAAAAGATTTCAACGCTTCATCCACTGACCGGTGAGATTATCCGCGATGAGAGTGAGATGTATATCTTTCCAGCAACTCACTATGCCGCTGGTCCAGAGACTATAAAGCGTGCCATTGGAGATATTGAGGACGAGCTACAAATTCAGCTCAATCTCTTTGAAAAACAGGGAAAGCTCCTTGAGGCTCAACGATTGCGCATGCGAACTACATTTGACGTGGAGATGATGGAACAGATTGGTTTCTGTAGTGGAATCGAAAACTACTCTCGCCACCTTGATGGTCGTGGAGCAGGCTCAGCACCAAACTGTCTATTGGATTATTTCCCAGAGGATTTCCTCGTTGTTATCGATGAGAGTCATGTGACAGTTCCACAGTTGGGTGCGATGTATGAGGGTGATGCCTCGAGAAAGCGCACATTAGTCGAACATGGATTTCGACTACCAAGCGCCCTCGATAATCGGCCATTGAAGTTCCCCGAGTTCTTAGAGCGCACCGCCCAAAAGCTCTATCTATCTGCTACCCCTGGCAAGTATGAGATGGCAAAGGTTAATGGAGATGTCGTTGAACAGGTGATCCGCCCAACTGGCTTAATTGATCCCCAGATCGTTATCAAACCTATTAAGGGTCAGATAGATGATCTCTTACATGAAATCAAGATTCGCGCTGATAAAAATGAGCGGGTATTAGTAACGACACTTACCAAAAAGATGTCAGAGGATTTAACGGAGTACATGCAGGAAAAGGGTGTTCGTGTTCGATACCTGCACTCCGAAGTTGATACTTTGCGCAGAGTCGAACTGCTGCGTGAGCTACGCATGGGTGATTACGATGTGTTAATCGGTATTAACTTACTGCGCGAAGGTTTAGATCTTCCGGAGGTCTCACTTGTGGCTATTTTAGATGCTGACAAAGAGGGATTTCTGCGCTCTGCAACATCGTTGATTCAAACTATTGGACGCGCAGCTCGAAATGTATCGGGAGAGGTTCATATGTATGCCGACAATATTACCGATTCAATGGCTAAAGCCATTGATGAAACTAATCGTCGTCGCGCAAAACAAGTGGCTTATAACCTCGAGCGTGGAGTTGATCCTCAACCTCTGCGCAAAAAAATTGCAGATATCACAGATTTAATTAATCGCGAATCCGAGGATACTGAAGAGTTATTGGCAACGAGTAAGAAGGCCAATCAAAAGAGTGCGACGTCGGCAGGCCTTTATTCCAGGGCTCTTACTACTTTGCCAAGACAGGATTTAATGGCGTTGATAGGCTCCCTCACTGATCAGATGAAAAATGCCGCCGCCGAACTGCAGTTCGAGGTAGCTGCGCGTCTGCGCGATGAGATTAAGATTTTGAAGCGCGAGCTTCGCTCTATGGAAGAGGCAGGGGTTTAGTGAGTATCGACAAGTTAGTTGTACGCGGTGCACGCGAGCACAACCTCAAAGACGTATCCATTGAACTTCCCCGTAACGCTCTCATCGTTTTTACAGGTCTATCTGGCTCTGGTAAATCCTCACTCGCATTCGACACAATTTTTGCCGAAGGTCAGCGCCGCTACGTTGAATCCCTTTCTGCCTACGCCCGCCAGTTCTTAGGGCAGATGGATAAGCCCGATGTTGATTTCATTGAAGGCCTATCACCTGCAGTCTCTATCGATCAAAAATCCACCAATCGAAATCCCCGTTCAACTGTAGGCACAATAACTGAGGTCTATGACTATCTTCGCCTACTTTTTGCACGAGCTGGCCGCCCACACTGTCCTACGTGCGGAAAGGCAGTGTCGCGTCAGTCACCGCAGCAGATTGTCGATCAGATTTTAACAATGCCACCGACAACAAAGTTTGCTGTGTTAGCACCAGTAGTGCGTGCTCGCAAAGGTGAGTTCGTGGATCTATTTGCCGAGCTCATTACTCAAGGCTATTCGCGTGCCCGTGTGGATGGCACAGTTGTAGCACTGACAGATGTGCCGAAGTTGAAGAAGCAAGAAAAACACACTATTGAAGTTGTGGTCGACCGCTTAACTGCAAAGGTTGAGAGCAAGACCCGACTAACAGATTCAATTGAAACGGCGCTACGCCTAGCATCTGGAATTGTCATCTTAGATTTTGTGGATTCGAAAGCAGGCGATAAAGAGCGCACTTTTAGTGAGCATTTAGCCTGTCATGAGTGCAACTTATCCTTTGAAGAGTTAGAGCCGCGCTCATTTTCTTTTAACTCACCCTTTGGTGCATGCCCTGAGTGTTCAGGAATAGGTACAAAGCTAGAGGTCGATCAGGATCTGATAATTCCCGATGATTCGATTTCAATTAATGATGGAGCTATCGCGCCATGGTCGGGTGGCCAATCATCGGATTACTTCATTCGATTGCTTGAGGCACTTGCAAAAGACATGCCGTTTTCACTCGATATTCCTTGGAAAAAAATCTCAGTAAAAGCCCGGGAAGCCATCATCAATGGATACGAGTATGAGATTAAGATGAAGTACAAAGGCCGTTATGGGACCAAGAACTACACAACTGGCTTTGAAGGCGTCGTGCCCTTCATTCACCGCCGTCATAGTGAGACCGATAGTGATTACAGTCGCGATAAGTACGAGGCATATATGCGCCAGATTCCCTGCCATGTCTGTTCAGGTGCTCGTTTAAAACCTGAGGTCTTGGCTGTGACTCTAGGTAATAAAAACATCTCTGAGATTACCGAGCTATCGATTTCAGAGTGTGCGCAGTTTCTTAAAAATATTAAATTAACTAAACGCGAAGCCCAGATCGCCGAACGAGTAATGAAAGAAGTCCACGCCCGCTTAGGTTTTCTTCTCGACGTTGGTTTAGATTATTTATCGCTAGCAAGGCCTGCGGCAACTTTATCTGGAGGAGAAGCACAGCGAATTCGCTTGGCAACCCAGATTGGTAGCGGACTTGTTGGCGTTCTTTACGTCCTTGATGAGCCCAGCATCGGTCTACATCAGCGCGATAACCGTCGCTTAATTGAAACGCTCACACATTTGCGCGATCTTGGAAACACTTTGATAGTTGTGGAACATGATGAGGAGACAATTCGCACCGCTGATTGGATTGTAGATATTGGTCCTGGAGCCGGAGAGCACGGCGGCCACGTGGTTGTATCTGGTAGCTACGAGGAGTTGATAGCCTCTAAAGAGTCGATCACAGGCGCATATTTATCAGGGCGAAAATCTATAGCGATTCCTGCTCAGCGACGTCCAATCGATGTAAAGAAATCCTTATTAATTAAAGGAGCTAAAGAGAATAATCTCCAAGATATTGACGTTGTTGTGCCACTTGGTGTTTTTGTCTCGGTTACTGGTGTCAGTGGTTCGGGTAAGTCAACACTTGTCAATGATATTTTATACACCACTCTTGCCAACAAACTCAATGGTGCACGCTTGGTACCAGGTCGTCATCGCAGTGTGATCGGTGTCGATCTTCTCGATAAAGTCGTTCACGTTGATCAATCACCAATCGGGCGCACACCCCGATCAAATCCAGCGACATACACAGGTCTATTCGACAAGGTCCGAGCTCTATTTTCTGAGACCACCGAGGCAAAGATCCGTGGCTATCAGCAGGGTCGTTTCTCATTTAACGTCAAGGGCGGACGATGTGAAAACTGCTCAGGCGATGGCACAATCACAATTGAGATGAACTTTTTGCCAGATGTTTATGTCCCATGCGAAGTTTGTCATGGCGCACGATATAACCGTGAGACGCTAGAGGTTCACTATAAGAACAAAACTATTGCCGATGTTTTGAATATGCCGATAGAAGAGGCTTATACATTCTTTGAATCAGTTCCTACTATTGCTAGGTTTTTAAAGACGCTCAACGATGTAGGTCTTGGATATGTGCGTTTAGGACAATCGGCGCCAACACTTTCAGGGGGTGAGGCACAGCGTGTGAAACTGGCAACCGAGTTGCAACGTCGCTCGACGGGAAGGACGATCTACGTTTTAGATGAGCCAACCACCGGTCTTCACTTTGAAGATGTAAGCAAACTACTTATTGTCCTCAACCGCTTAGTTGATACGGGAAACACTGTTGTGGTTATCGAGCACAACTTGGATGTCATTAAATGCTCAGACTGGGTAATCGATATGGGGCCAGAGGGTGGTTTCCGAGGGGGATTAGTCGTTGCCGAAGGTACTCCCGAAGATGTCGCCAAGGTTAAGGCCAGCTATACCGGTCAATATCTAGCACCTATGCTTGCAACAAATCGAAAAGTAGCAGTTAAGAAGTAGAGAGATGGCAGATCCGGCATCGTATCGTCCCAGCGACATCCCACAACTTCCTGGGGTTTATCGATTCTATGATGCAAGTGATGTTGTGATCTATGTAGGAAAGGCAGTCAATTTAAAAAATCGATTAAGTAATTACTTTCAGGGCAATCTGCCTGAAAAGACATATCGAATGGTGCATCAGGGAGTTCGGGTCGATTGGACGATAGTTGACACCGAAGTTGAGGCTTTGCAGTTAGAGTTTTCTTGGATTAAACAGTACGCACCCCAGTACAACGTGCAGTTTCGCGATGACAAGTCGTATCCATATTTAGCGATCACTAATAACGATGAGTACCCGCGAATCTTCATTACGCGTAAATCAAAGCGCCCAGGAATAACCTATTTCGGACCATTTACACATACGTGGGCGCTGCGAAATACTTTCGATGTAATCCTGAAGGTTTTTCCTATTCGATCATGTTCTACCGGAAACTTTCAACGAGCTCAGCGCAGCAAAAGACAGTGTCTACTGGGAGATATTGGAAAGTGCGCTGCTCCGTGTGTGAACTGGGTTAGCCAAGAAGATCATAAAGCGTTAGCAAATCGACTAGTTGGTTTCATGGACAACGGTAATGCAGATATCGTTCCAACGCTTCAGGCTGAGATGGCATTAGCTTCAGAGCGCGAGGAGTTTGAACGGGCATCAAAGATTCGAGATTCGATAACTGCTATAGAGCGTGCTCAAGAGTCCACTGATGCCGCCCTACCCGAGAGTTTAACGGCCGACATTGTTGCGATACATCACGATGGTGTGCATGCAGCTGGATCGATATTTATTGTTCGAGGTGGATCAATCAAAGGCTCACGTTCCTGGATTGTAGATCAAAGCAAATCCCTTGAAGGCGACGATGAGATGGCTGCTCTTTTTTACTCCATCTATAGTCAAAGTGCAGCCAGCGAGATTCCCGCACACATTCTGATAAACGAGCGCCCACTCGATGCCCCCGCTCTTGAAGCCTGGCTCTCAGAACTACGTGGAGCACCTGTGGCTCTGAAAGTTCCACAGCGCGGTGAAAAAATGGAGATCCTACAAACCGTTAAACGCAACGCTCAATACTCACTTATCTCATACCTAAGTAAGCGCTCCACGGATTCGGCAGTAAGTGGTAAAGCACTTATTGAGATAGAGGAGGCTCTGGATCTAGCGCGTACGCCGCTGCGAATTGAGTGCTTTGATATCTCGAATATTTCAGGCACATCCGTAGTTGCCTCCATGGTGGTCTTTGAAGATGGTCTAGCCAAGAAGAGTGAGTATCGTCGATTCATAATCAATACTGATGATGGTTTTGATGATACTCGAGCCATGCACCAAGTAATCACACGCCGACTTAAAAGGTTAATCGATGATCGCACTGTAGATGCCGCTGAAGTTGCCGAACTTGGAGGCAAGTTAAGCAAATTTTCATACCCACCACAGCTAATTCTGGTCGATGGCGGAGCACCGCAGGTCAACGCCGCCGCCAGGGCACTGAGCGAACTTGGTATTACCGATATTGCACTGTGCGGACTAGCCAAACGTTTAGAAGAGGTCTGGCGACCTGGTTCAAGTGATCCAATTATTTTGCCTCGCTCAAGTGAGGGGCTATATCTCCTGCAACGAATTCGAGATGAAGCCCATAGATTTGCCATTACTTTTCACCGATCTAGGCGCTCAAAAATTATGTTGGAGTCGGTATTAGATGAGATTCCCCAACTTGGACAGGTTCGTCGCAACGCATTGCTCGAGCGATTTGGATCAGTGGCTGCTATTAGAAAGGCAGGGCGCGAAGAGATTGCAGCCACGCCCGGCATCGGCTCGAAAATCGCCGAAGTAATAGCTAACTATCTCGATCACATAGGAACGCAAAAAGTAGATGTTCAAACCGGAGAAATTACCCGTGATTAAAGGGTGCTTGACATGGGTAAGAGGATTGAGCCATGAGTAGGAGTGAGATTCTGATTCTCTCTGGCATGTCAGGTGCTGGACGCTCTACGGCCGCCCATGCCTTAGAGGATCTGGGCTGGTATGTCGTCGATAATCTGCCACCGTCGCTACTGCCGCAGTTAGTTGGCAAAGGTAGCGGCCCAGAGGGCAAAGAGTTTGCAGTCGTTGTCGATGTGCGGGGTGGGCATTTCTTTGACGAGCTAATGGAGGCTTTAGATGTACTCAAGAAGAGCGGTACTCCCTATCGTTTACTCTTTTTAGATGCAACTGATCAGGTATTAGTGCAACGTTTTGAATCTACACGCAGGCCACATCCACTTCAAGGAACAGATCGAATCGTTGATGGCATTGCACGAGAGCGCGAAAAGTTAGATGAAGTGAGATCGCAGTGCGATATCACAATCGATACGAGTAATCTCAATGTTCATCAGTTAGAAAAACGGATCGGCGAAATTTTCGGTGGCGGTAAGGTAGAAGGGATTCGAATCAACGTCTTATCCTTTGGATACAAGTTTGGAATTCCCGTTGACTCTGACCTAGTGCTTGACTGCAGATTCATACCTAACCCGCACTGGATACCCGAGCTTCGACCACTGACAGGTCTTACTCCCCAGGTGAGTGAAAAGGTTTTAGGAAACACTGGTGTAAGAGATTTTGTGAAGAACTATGTCGATCTCATAGCATCGATGGTTCCTGGCTATATGCACGAGGGCAAGCGCTATGTGACAATCTCAGTTGGCTGTACTGGTGGTAAACATCGCTCGGTTGCGATCACCCAGGAGATTGCTAAGCAACTGAACACTATTGGTCATTCAATCTCTGCATATCCAACGCACCGTGATGTGGGGCGCGAATAACTGTGAGCAAAGTCGTTGCCCTTGGAGGCGGTCATGGTTTGGCTGCAACTTTGTCGGCGCTACGTCAAATAACGTCAGAGATTACCGCCATTGTTACTATCGCCGATAATGGTGGCTCAAGCGGACGTTTGCGCGAAGAGTTTCCGATTTTTCCACCCGGTGATTTACGTATGGCACTGGCGGCCTTATGTGCCGATGATGAATGGGGTCGCACCTGGGCCGACATTATGCAACACCGCTTTGAAAGTTCAGGCCCACTTAATGGTCATGCGATGGGCAATCTATTACTAGCATCTTTGTGGAGTGATGATGAAGATCCAGTTATCGGTCTCGATCGAGTTGGATCACTGTTAAAAACCGTCGGACGAGTGCTGCCAATGGCAACTGTTCCGCTAGATATTGAAGGAACTTTTAATACTTCAACTGGCCGAATCGTTGTACGAGGACAAAAAGAGGTTGCCACAGCAAAGGGCCGCATCGAATCTCTACGTGTCATCCCAGAAAATCCACAGGCACGTATGGAGGCATTAACAGCGATTCGAACTGCAGATTGGATCACAATGGGTCCTGGATCTTGGTTTTCTAGTGTGATGCCGCATCTCTTGGTACCAATGCAGTTAGATGCACTTTCAAGAAGTAAGGCAAAAAAAATTCTGATTCTAAACTTGGATGCCCATTCAAATACGGCCGGAGAGGAGTTCGCTGGTTCAACTCCTGAAGAACACCTAGAGCTTTTCTCTGAGTATGCACCTGATGTAATAATCGATTACTTTCTGGTCGATAGTTCCGTAATTCGCGATGAAATGGCTCTGGCGGCGATTGCTCGTAAACTGGGGGGACAGATCGTCGCCGTTGATATTCGTAAAGCCCCTGGCAGTATTCATCACGATGTCACACAATTGGCTCTTCATTTGGGCCACATTATGCGTCAAAGTTTGGTTGGATAAGCCCATGGCAATGACAGCATCAGTAAAAGACGAACTCAGCCGAATCGCGATTACAAAGCCGTGCTGTCGCAAGGCCGAGGTCTCATCACTTCTACGCTTTGCAGGTGGACTCCACATTGCAGCGGGAAAGATTGTGATTGAGGTTGAACTTGAGACTTCACAGAGTGCGCGTCGCCTAAGAAAAGATATTGCAGATATTTATGGACATGACTCTGATTTAGCAGTGCTCTCATCTGGGGGTTTAAGAAAGGGTTCACGTTACGTCGTTCGAGTGATTGAAGCTGGAGATTCACTTGCCCGACAAACTGGTCTTGTTGATTCACATGGGCGTCCTGTGCGTGGACTTCCGCCTCAAGTTGTCTCGGCTGCAATCTGTGATTCCGAAGCGGCATGGCGCGGGGCATTTATCGCACATGGCTCTTTGACTGAGCCCGGCCGCTCATCATCTCTTGAAATTACATGTCCCGGACCGGAGGCGGCTTTAGCCCTTGTCGGTGCTGCGCGTCGTATGGGGATTGTTGCAAAGGCACGCGAAGTTCGCGGTGTAGATCGCGTTGTAATTCGCGATGGAGATGCAATCGGAGTGTTGCTTACACGCTTAGGTGCACATGAATCAGTGCTTGCATGGGAGGAGCGACGCATGCGCCGTGAAGTGCGGGCAACTGCAAACCGTCTGGCCAACTTTGATGATGCAAACCTTCGTCGCTCAGCGCGTGCTGCCGTAGCCGCATCTGCCCGAGTCGCTCGAGCAATGGAGATTCTTGGAGCAACGATTCCGGATCATTTGAAAGAGGCGGGGGAGCTGCGTATTAATCACGGTCAGGCCTCCCTTGAAGAGCTGGGCTCATTAGCTGTGCCAGCAATGACAAAGGATGCGATCGCAGGCCGAATCCGCCGATTACTTGCTATGGCCGATAAGCGTGCAAGTGAACTTGGTATTCCCGACACTGAAAGCGGTCTTTCCCCAGATTTGCTGAGTTAATTAGCTTTACTACCGATGAGTTGGCAGTTAGCGCACTGATAGGATTACACCTAAGACCCCAAAGTTGTGGCAGTTTTAATTCATGTCAAACGACCGGGCTTTTTTAATGTCTAGCCCCTTAAGCAGCAAGGATGTATCTCATGATAAATGTCGGAATCAATGGCTTTGGCCGCATCGGACGCAACTTCTTTCGCGCCAGCCTCACCAATCCCTCAATCAATATTGTCGGAATCAACGATCTGACCCCCAATAAGACTTTGGCACATCTACTTAAGTACGACTCAATCTTGGGACGACTTGGTCTAGAGGTTACTTTCACCGATGATTCAATCACTGTTGACGGAAAGACTATCAAAGTTTTCTCAGAGCGCGATCCCGCTAACCTTCCTTGGGCATCAGTTAAGGCAGATGTAGTTGTTGAATCAACAGGAATCTTCACAAAGGCTGCCGATGCTCAAAAGCACATCACAGCAGGTGCAAAGAAGGTCATCATCTCAGCACCAGCTAGTGATGAGGACATCACAATCGTGATGGGTGTTAACCATGAAAAGTATGAGCCCGCTAACCATCACATTATTTCAAATGCATCATGCACAACTAACTGCCTTGCACCAATGGCTAAGGTCCTCAACGACAACTGGGGAATAGTTAAGGGCTTAATGACAACGATTCACGCCTACACAAATGATCAGGTAATCCTAGATTTCCCACATCAAGACTTACGTCGTGCACGGGCAGCGGCAACGAACATGATTCCAACATCAACGGGTGCCGCCAAAGCGATCGCCCTCGTCTTGCCAGAGCTAAAAGGCAAACTCGATGGCTATGCGATGCGTGTTCCAATTCCTACCGGCTCGGCTACAGATTTAACGGTCGAACTCGCTAAAGAGGCAACGGCTGCAGAGATTAATGCGGCCATGAAGGCCGCTGCAGATGGCCCACTTAAGGGCTACCTGACATACACCGAAGATCCAATCGTTTCATCGGATATCGTGACCGATCCATCCTCATGTATCTTCGATTCAGGTCTGACCAAAGTTATCGGTAATCAAGTCAAAGTCGTTGGCTGGTATGACAACGAATGGGGCTACTCAAACCGTCTCGTCGATCTGATTAGTTATGTGGGCAAGACGCTTTAATGTCATCGCTTGCAGCTTTTGATGTAGTTGGTAAGCGGGTCTTTCTTCGCTGTGATCTGAATGTTCCATTAAAAGATGGCTCCATTAAAGATGATGGACGAATCAAAGCCTCGCTTCCAACTATCAAATTACTGCAGAGCAAAGGAGCATCTTTAGTCATTGCCGCTCACTTAGGTCGGCCAAAGGGTCAGCCATCGCTGGAGCTCTCACTTGCACCCGTTGCCAAACGCCTCGGTGAACTATTAGGCCAAGAGATTATTTTTGCTGGCAACCTCATGGGAGATGAACTCATTTCTCTTGCACGCTCACTCAAGGGCGGTCAGATTTTACTTCTTGAAAATATTCGATTTAACCCTGCTGAAACAAGCAAAGATGAGAGTGAGCGCGCAGTATTTGCCGCACAGCTATCTCAACTAGCCGATGTTTATGTGGGAGATGGTTTCGGTGCAGTGCACCGTAAACATGCCTCCGTCTTTGATCTGCCCAAGCTGCTTCCACACTGTGCTGGTTTATTAGTTGCAGGTGAAGTCGAGATTTTGAAAAAACTTACACAGAATCCAACTCGTCCCTATGGAGTTGTTTTAGGAGGAGCCAAGGTCTCTGACAAACTTGGTGTTATTGAAAATCTTTTAGGCAAGGTTGATATGTTGGCAATTGGTGGGGGTATGGTCTTTACATTTCTTGCAGCACAAGGCAAAGAGATCGGTACGTCCTTAGTTGAAAAAGAGATGATTGATGTTGTTAAGGCCTTGATTACAACTGCCCACGAAAAAGGCGTCACACTTGTTCTACCGACTGATATTGTCGTTGCACCAATGTTTAGTGCAGATGCACAGCCCACGATAGTTTCGTGTGATGCAATCCCTGCTGATCAGATGGGGCTAGATATAGGACCAGTTTCGGCCGTCGCCTTTGCACAGCAAATCGAAAAATGCTCAACTGTATTCTGGAATGGACCAATGGGAGTCTTTGAGTTTGCTAACTTTGCTGCTGGAACTAGGGTTGTTGCAACTGCATTGACTAAGGTTTCAGGTATCTCAGTTGTGGGCGGGGGAGACTCGGCCGCAGCTGTTAGAGCACTTGGATTTACTGACTCAGAGTTCGGATATATTTCAACCGGTGGTGGTGCATCACTTGAGTACTTAGAGGGCAAGGAACTTCCTGGCCTAATGGCTTTAGGGTTATAAGGGGAGAACGATGCGTAAACCATTGATGGCTGGTAACTGGAAGATGAACCTCAACCACCTTGAAGCGATCGCCGTTGCACAAAAGCTGGTCTACTCACTCAATGATAAAGATTACGACGCAGTCGATGTCACTATTATTCCGCCCTTCACCGATATCCGTTCGATTCAAACACTTATCGATGGGGATCGTCTGCGCTTAACATATGGTGCGCAAGATCTCTCACCCGAAGCAAATGGAGCATTCACCGGTGATATCTCTGGGGCAATGCTGCACAAACTTGGATGTACCTATGCTGTAGTTGGACACTCTGAACGCCGCTCGATTCATGGTGAGAGCGATGGGCTCGTTAATCGAAAGATTAAGGCGGCATTGGCACATGAGATGGTGCCTATCTTCTGCGTCGGTGAAGAGCTTTCGGTGCGCGAATCCGGCGCACATGTCAGTCATGTTATTCGTCAGATTCGCGGGGGATTAGAGGGGTTAACTAAACCCGAATTGAAAAAGATTGCTATCGCCTATGAACCAGTGTGGGCTATTGGAACCGGAAAAGTAGCAACTCCTGAGGATGCTCAAGAGGTCTGTGCAGCCATACGTGAAGAGATAGAAAATATCGGCTCACCTGAGATTGCTGCAGCGATGCGAATTCTTTATGGAGGCTCCGTGAAGGCGGCAAATGTGGCTGAGATTATGGCTAAGCCCGATGTCGATGGCGCCTTAATAGGCGGGGCGAGCCTAGATCCAGAGGAGTTTGCCACAATTGTTAAGTTCTACGCGCAAGGCTAAGTAAAGCCCACAGCTATTTTGAAGGTATCCTTACCCTCTATGAAACAAGGAGTTTACGAACTGTGAAACTAGCTCTCTCAATTCTGCTCGTCATTACCAGCGTAGTGATGATTCTTCTCGTCCTTTTACATAAGGGCAAGGGCAGCGGATTATCCGATCTATTCGGTGGTGGTGTCTCAACTAACTATGGCGGTTCATCGGTAGTAGAGCGCAATCTAGATCGCATCACAATCGTTGTCGGTGGCCTCTGGTTTGCTCTGGTTGTCGCACTGAGTCTTGTGCTTAAATAAATTTTTCTCAACTTTTTTAAGGAGTAATACATGGCAAGTGCAATTCGCGGAAGCCGAGTCGGTGCCGGTCCAATGGGAGAGGCCGAGCGCGGTGACTCGATCGCTCGTGCATATGTCTCCTATTTCTGTGCCAATAAACACGAGGTCCGTCCGTCATTTGCCGTTGAAGAGACGGTGGTTATTCCTGCTGAGTGGGACTGCCCAAAGTGTGGCTATCCAGCAGGACGCGATCGCAACAATCCACCTAACCCAGTTAAGAACGAGCCATACAAGACACACCTTGCTTATGTAAAAGAGCGTCGTACCGATGCCGAGGGTGAGCGGTTACTTGATGAGGCTCTTCGCAAAATGCGTGGGGATGACTAAAGAGATTTTAGAGCGGTAAGTAGTTCGTCAATACCCACACTACGGTTGATTAAATTCAATCGCAGGAGTGGGTATTTTCTTGAGGCCAGTGCCTCTCCATCACCCAATGCCTGGGCCGCAATTAAAGTTTTAAATCCGAAAACCTGACCAGGAATATCGAAATCTCTCTGAACCTCGCCTGTAATTTGCAAAAAAGCTCCATTGGGTTGCCCACCCTTATGAAACTGTCCCGTTGAGTGTAAAAAGCGCGGAGCCCATCCAAAGGTAACGGGACGCTGCGATTTATCTGCCAGCAGTGCGCGAATCTGCATAATCTTTACATCATCTCGGCGATCAAGGTATGCCATTACTGCGAGATAACCATTAAGTGGAATTGATTCAATAAAAAAAGAGAGCGCGGATTTTAGATCATTGCCCTTTCCAAATATTGCAACAGCACCATCTTGGGCATCGGGGGTGAATGTGGGGAGTTTGCCATCCCACTTATCGAGGAGGGAGGATGTAGCCTCTTTCGCTTCAGTGACATTAGGTTGATTGAATGGATCAATTGCCATGGCCGCACAGACTAAAGCCGTTACCCACTCCCAAATTATGAACTGCGAAGCAAGATCTGCGGAGATCACTAAATCTGCATCACCGCTATATGAAATCGAAAAAAGAGCATCATGAACGGGAGATTCGAGAACAATCGGCAAACGGCCAACGTGACTCTTTCCAGTTGATTCAGCGACTAACTGTTCGACCCAATCACTCAAACCTGGCATGCCTGAGCCGACATCGCAATACGACATGTACTGGCCGCAGATGTATGCAATTGCATATGCCATATCTACAACGATGCTGGGATTTGCTAGGAAGGCAGATTTTGTCTCACTTGCATTATCGAGCAAGACAGAGACATCTACACCGATGAGGGCCGCGGGCACTAATCCGAATGCGCTTAAAACGCTAAAACGTCCACCAACATTGGGATCGGCGTTAACTACGGTGTAACCATTTTCTCGTGAGTGCTGATCTAATGGAGAGCCTGGATCTGTCACGATAACAATGTGCTCTTGAGGCACAAGACCAGCTTCAAGAAAGGCGGATTCAAACAATGCACGTTGGGAGGCTGTTTCGATAGTAGAGCCCGACTTTGAGCTCACAACAATGAGGGTGGTCGCTAAATCTGTTGACAGAGCATGTGCAATGTAGTTCGGGTCGGTCGAATCTAAAATAAATAGCTCTCGCTTATAGGTTTGTGCGATGACCTCTGGACCAAGAGATGAACCGCCCATTCCGCAAAGGATTACTCGCAACTTATCCCGGTGTTTGGCACAGAGTGCATCCAACTGTGGCAGTAAATCTCTCGATGTTTCGGGAAGATCTATCCAGTTAAGGCGCACGGTTGCCTCAGATTCGGCGCTAGCGCCCCAGATAGTTGGATCTTTTTGTGCTAAACGAGAATGAAACTCCATAAGGGCTCGATAGCGAGAATCACTGCGATCAATTTTAGAGAGTGAATGACCAGTTAGTTGTGTCATTGTTGTTGAGCTGCCTGCACTGTTGCAAGTAACTCTTCCCACGCTTGGGCAAACTTCTTTACCCCATCAATCTCTAACTCACTCGTTATGGCATTTAAGGAGATATTTAGAAGAGAGAGAGATTTAAAGACATCAACGGCAGAGGCATAATGCTCAGAAATACTATTGCCGCGTACCTTTCCGTGATCAATAACGGCATCTAGAGTCGCCTGCGGCATTGTATTAACCGTATGGGGAGCAATGAGCTCTATAACATAACGTGTGTCATCGTAAGAGGGATCTTTAACACCAGTCGATGCCCACAAAGGACGCTGCTTATTCGCACCACGCTCTACTTGAGTCAGCCATCTAGGTGATGCAAACTTCTCTTCAAATAATTGATAAGCAAGATGTGCGTTGGCAATCGCCGCTTTTCCTAGAAGAGCTAAGGCGGCATCACTTGAATCCTTTTTCAACAGAGCATCTACAGCTGAATCGATACGACTAACGAAGAAGGAGGCAACTGAATGCACATGGGAGGGGTTTGTCGCCGCTTCTATTCCCGCCATATAGGCATCGATTACTGCGCCATATCGCTTCACAGAAAAAATCAAAGTAACGTTGACGCTAATTCCTGCCGCCACGAGTGCGGTAATTGCAGGAAGGCCCTCGATAGTTGCTGGGACCTTGATCATGAGATTAGGACGATCAATAATCGCCCATAACTCTTTACCTGCAGCGATTGTGCCCTCAGTATCACCTGCTAATCGTGGGTCAACTTCGATGCTCACACGACCATCGATTCCTTTACTCGACGAGTAGATGGCCTTAAATAGATCACAGGCTGCGCGTACATCATCCGTTGTCAGCTTTTTGACGCACTCATCAACATCTAAATCCTTCATTGACGCGATATCACTGGCGTACTCATTTGCTCCAGATATTGCAGCAGCAAAAATACTTGGATTAGTCGTGACGCCAACAACGCAATCATTGGCAATACGCGAGGGGAGTGAGTGGGGATCTACCCCAGAGATTTTTGCACGAGAGAGATCATCTAACCAGATGGATGTTCCGCTTGCGCCGACATCTCCAGCGCTCATTTCAGTGCAGCTTTAACACGTGCGACGATGCTTTCAACACTAAAACCAAACTCCTTGAAAAGCCGTTTAGCATCGGCTGAAGCCCCGTAATGCTCAAGTGAGATTGCAATTCCAGCATCACCAATGAGCTCACGCCAACCCTGAGCAATTCCTACCTCGATACTAATCTTGAGTGGGATTGATGCAGGCAATACCGATTCTTTGTAGGCGGCATCTTGTTCTGCAAACCATTCAAGACATGGGGCGCTAACGACACGTACATTGACCCCTTCGTTAGCTAGAGCGCTCTGCACATCCAGTGCAAGAGATACCTCAGAGCCCGTTGCGATAAGTATGGCAACTGGATTCTGTGCATCCTTTAATACATAAGCACCTTTTGCAGTTCCTTTAGCTGGTGTGCAGACTTTGCGATCAAAGACGGGCAGGTTCTGGCGAGATAGCAAGATGCCAGCGGGGCGATTACGGATAATCATCTGCCTCCAGGCATGCACAACTTCATTTGCATCTCCCGGTCTGACAATATCTAAACCAGGAATCGCACGAAGCGCCGCGAAGTGTTCTATCGGTTGATGTGTTGGACCATCCTCACCCACACCAATCGAATCATGCGTCCAGACAAATGTTGATGGGATATTCATTAAAGCTGCTAAGCGAACTGCTGGCCGCATGTAATCACTAAATACTGCAAAGGTTCCACCAAATGATCGTGTAAGGCCATGAAGGGTGATTCCATTGATAATAGATCCCATTGCATGTTCACGGATTCCAAAGTGAATAATTCGTCCATAAGGATTGGCGCCTTTTATCACGCTCGTAGCGGGTAAAAACGATCCACCACCTTCGATGCTGGTGTTATTTGAACCAGCTAAATCCGCTGATCCTCCCCAGAGCTCAGGAAGTCTGGCAGCGATCGCCTGTAGAACTTCACCCGATGCAGCGCGAGTGGCGATATCTTTTCCAGATTCAAAAACAGGAAGATCTGAATCCCAATTAGCTGGCAACTCTCGCTTCTGCAGTCTTTGCAGAAGAGTGGCTGCATCTGTATTCGCAGAGCTCCACGCACCAAAAGCGATATTCCACGCGGACCTGCGCGCAGTTCCACGCGCCTTTACTTGACGAACATGCGTCAATACCTCATTAGGCATTGCAAAGTGCTCATCGGGCTTAAGGCCCAACAGAAGTTTCGTTGCTGCAATCTCTTGCTCGCCAAGGGCTGATCCATGTGATTTACCAGTTCCACGAAGAGTTGGTGCTGGCCATGCGATAACAGTTTTTAGACGAATCAGCGTTGGCTTAATACTCTCTTTTTTTGCAGCTACCATCGCGGCATTGAGTGCTGCAATATCTACATTGCCATCAGCTGCGGCAGCGACATCGATCACATGCCAACCATAAGCGCGATAGCGCATAGAGACATCTTCAGTGAAGGCGTTGTGAGTGTCACCTTCAATTGAGATTTGATTATCATCGTAAATAACATTCAAGTTACCGAGCTCTTGGGTACCAGCAAGTGAGCAGGCTTCAGCACTTACACCCTCTTGCAAGTCGCCATCAGAACAGATCACCCAGATACTGTGATCAAAGAGGGAGCTACCAGGTGCTGCATTGGGATCGAGAAGACCTCTTTCATAACGTGCCGCCATCGCCATTCCCACTGCAGTTGCAACTCCCTGGCCAAGCGGGCCTGTTGTCATTTCGACACCAGCTGTGTGGCCGAACTCAGGATGTCCTGGAGTTAATGAGCCCCACGTTCTAAATGTTTTCAGATCCTCCATCTCTAACCCATAGCCACTATAAAAAAGTTGGGTATACAAAGTTAGTGACGAGTGCCCACACGAGAGGATAAATCTGTCGCGACCGAGCCAGCTCGGATCTGATGGATCATGGACTAAGTGGTGTTGGAAGAGAAGGTATGCAACTGGAGCCAGCGACATTGCAGTGCCTGGGTGGCCATTACCTACGTTTTGGACGGCATCGGCTCCCAGTGCGCGAGCATATGCAACTGCTCGATCATCGAGTTCGCTCCAACCTGCAGGTGTGCTCATCTAGCAGTATCCATTTCTTGACGCTGTACCGATAACCAAATTCTCCAAGCACCAATCCATACGAGTACAGCACCTACAAGATGGATAGCCACTAGAAGCTCGGGTACTCCCTGTAGATATTGAATAAATCCAATGCCACCTTGTGCAATTGAAATGAGAAAAAATTTAACTAGTAGTTCTTTTGTTTCGTGACCTGTTTTATCCGCACGATAAAACGCAACTGTCAATAGTAGAAGAAAAATAACTGCAAGGCCATGCATGAGAGCAGCGGTTTGAATTCGTAAATCTATTCTTGGTGCATCGATATCGCCTGCATGTGGTCCTGCGCCAGTCAAGATAGTTCCGAGGACCACAACTATGAATGCGACAACAACATGCCAGCGAGAGAAGAGATCACTCTGTCGGTGTGAGCTCTTCTTGATGCCAGGAATATGGCGCCGTGTATAGAGTGATACCGACGCTGCAATCAAAATAGTTGATAATAGATAGTGACTAGCTACTGCAAAGGGATTTAAGTTAGTTAAGACCGTTACTCCACCTAAAATTCCTTGAGCAAAGATTCCTAAAAACTGGCCGAGTGCAAGTATGCGCAGATCCCGGCGCCCAGATTTTAAAACCGCTATCAATGTAATAAGGGCCGACAGTACAAGTATGAAAGTTAGGAGACGGTTGCCGAACTCGATCCAGGCGTGAAGCTGTCCTTCGGCCTGGTTTGGAACTGGGGTGTATGAGCCCGGAACGCACTCGGGCCAGGTGGGACAGCCAAGGCCCGAACTGGTAAGGCGAACGGCCCCGCCAGTGACCACAATCGCCGACTGCGAAAAAAGGAGAAATGCCGATGCTGGGGAGAGGGCCCGCCGGGCGAAATCTGCGGATTTACTCATGGCCTAACCTTATTACCCAGCTTGGCCTGGGCGTTGGAGTGGCTAACGGTGTCGAATTACGACACAATAGTGTTGTGAAATTAGCTGAAGCATCTGTCCCCAAGAGCGATGATCGGCGTACCCGCGATCTCCTGGCGCGATCGATTCTTGAGAATGGCCCATCGAGCGTTGCCACTCTGGCCACACGATTAGCGTTAACCCCAGCCGGAATCCGCCGCCACTTAGACCTGCTCGTTGCAGATGGCGTACTCGTAGCCCGTCAACCACATCCAGCACTTGTGCGTGGTCGCGGACGTCCCTCAAAAGTATTTCTTATGTCAGATGCCGGACGCGAAAAATTTGAACACTCCTATGATGATTTAGCAGTCTCTGCCCTGAAGTTTATGTCGGCGCAGTTGGGGGAGCATCTCGTGCAATCTTTTGCTAACTCTCGCGCCGAAGATATTGAACGTAAAGCTGCACCGATTCTCTCTAAGAGTTCTAAAAAATCACAGGCTTTAGCAGAGTTTTTGACTGAGGAAGGATATGCAGCAAGTATCGAAACCCGTCCAATGGGTGAAGAGCTATGTCAGCATCACTGTCCCATCGCCCACGTTGCAACAGAGTTTCCACGACTATGCGAGGCCGAAACAGAGGCGCTCTCACGTTTACTTGGCACTCATGTGCAACGTCTTGCAACTATCGCTCATGGCGATGGCGTCTGTACTACTTTTATTCCAACACCACAAAAAAATAACACCAAAGGAAAGGTACGTGCATGACTATCGCACATCCAGAACTCGAAGGCCTCGGAAACTACGAATACGGCTGGTCAGATAAGAGCGAGGTCGGCACCAATGCTCGACGTGGCATTAATGAGGATGTCGTCCGTGACATCTCAGAGAAGAAGTCTGAGCCGCAGTGGATGCTCGACCTTCGCTTAAAAGGTCTTGCACTCTTTGAGAAGAAGCCCATGCCTAATTGGGGTTCAGATCTTTCAGGAATTTTCTTTGACACAATTAAGTACTTTGTGCGCTCTACCGAAAAGCAGGCAGCAACATGGGATGACCTACCAGAGGAGATCAAAAATACCTATGATCGCCTTGGTATTCCTGAGGCTGAAAAACAGCGTCTGGTCTCTGGAGTTGCAGCGCAGTACGAATCTGAAGTTGTCTATCACTCAATCCGTGAGGATCTAGCAGCACAGGGCGTAATCTTTTTAGATACAGATACAGCCCTGAAGGAGCACCCAGAGCTCTTTAAAGAGTATTTCGCAACGGTTATTCCAGTTGGCGATAATAAGTTTGCAGCCCTGAATACATCAGTCTGGTCGGGTGGTTCATTTATCTATGTACCAAAGGGTGTGCACGTAGATATTCCTTTGCAGGCCTATTTCCGTATTAATACTGAGAACATGGGTCAGTTCGAGCGGACATTGATTATTGCCGATGAGGATTCATATATTCACTACGTAGAGGGCTGCACTGCGCCAATCTATAAATCGGATTCATTGCACTCAGCCGTTGTAGAAATCATCGTTAAAAAGGGTGCACGTGTGCGCTATACAACGATTCAGAACTGGTCTAACAATGTTTACAACTTAGTTACTAAGCGCGCAACCTGTGCTGAAGGTGCAACGATGGAGTGGGTCGATGGCAACATTGGATCCAAGGTCACCATGAAGTATCCTGCGATATTTCTGATGGGTCCTCATTCAAAGGGTGAAACTCTCTCACTTGCATTTGCAGGCGAGGGCCAGCATCAAGACTCTGGCGCAAAGATGGTCCATGCTGCGCCGTACACATCATCATCGGTAATCTCTAAATCTGTTGCACGTAATGGAGGACGCACCTCTTACCGCGGCCTTGTCCAAGTACAAGAAGGAGCACACCACTCCAAGAGCACAGTCAAATGTGATGCTCTCTTGGTTGACACAATCTCTCGCTCAGATACCTATCCATATGTTGATATCCGTGAAGACGATGTCTCAATGGGTCACGAAGCCACAGTCTCTAAAATCAGTGATGATCAGCTCTTTTATTTAATGTCACGTGGTTTAACCGAGGATGAGGCGATGGCCATGATTGTGCGCGGATTTATCGAACCAATAGCGCGCGAACTACCGATGGAGTACGCACTCGAGCTCAACCGCCTCATTGAACTTCAAATGGAAGGCGCAGTTGGTTAATGTCACTTCTTGCAACTAACTATTTAACACCCACTGGTCGCGAAGAGGCGTGGCGTTTCACGCCTCTCAAACGCATGCGCGGTCTACATGATGGCGCGGCCGTTATTGGCGATCGCGCCTCTTTAATTTCAACGCATGTGTTGCCGCCAGGGGTGGCGTTTGTGAGAGAGAGCCTTGAGCCACTTGCTGCAAGTGATGATGTCATCATTGAACGAGTGCGCGGTTTTTCTAGCAACGTTGCTCACTTATCAATTACCGCTAACACTGAAGTTAGCCAACCAATCCTTCTTGGCCGTAGCAAAGGTGCCTTAGATACTGCCGAGCTCTCCAGAGTTCGCATCTCTTTGGGAAACCATGCAACCGCAACAGTAGTTATTGAAAATACAGGAGATACTGTTTTAGCCGAGGATTTAGAGATTTCTTTAGCGCCCGGTTCATCCCTTACATTCATCACTCTTCAAGAGTTTGATTCGCAGAGCGTCTATGCAGCACGTCACCACGCAGTGATCGATAAAGATGCCCGCTACAAATCAATCACAGTTACCGTTGGTGGAGACGTTGTACGAATTCTTCCGACGGTCGAATTCATCGCACCTGGTGGCTCTGCCGAACTTCTCGGTGTCTACTTTGCAACTGCTGGCCAGTTCTTTGAGCATCGCATGCATGTCGATCATGCAGTTCCACATGCAAAATCACGTGTGAACTTCAAAGGCGCTTTAGCCGGGCGTGATGCACATACAGTTTGGATCGGTGATGTCTTAATCCGTGCAGTCGCCGAAGGCACTGATACCTACGAACTCAATCGCAACCTGCTTCTTAGTGATGGTGCTCGGGCTGATTCCGTGCCTAACCTAGAGATTGAAACCGGTGAGATTGTAGGAGCAGGTCACGCAAGTACTACTGGACGTTTTGACGATGAGCAACTCTTCTACTTAATGTCTCGTGGCATTACCTTAGAGAATGCTCGCAGACTCGTCGTCCGTGGATTTTTTAATGAAATCGTTACTGAAATAGGTATCGAATCAATTCAAGATCGCTTGATGGATCGTATCGACGGCGAACTCGCAAAGGCAGGTGCCTAAATGTCAGATCTTCTATTCGATCAACTTGAATCAGGTAAGCCGGTCAAGCTAGAAAAAGCCGGTAAAACTATCTGTGTTACACGCGTTGGAGATGAAGTATTTGCAATGGATGACACATGTACTCATTCGGAGGCATCTCTTTCAGAGGGCGATGTGACTGATTTCAAAATTGAGTGTTGGTTACATGGTGCCGAGTTTGATCTACGCACAGGTGAGGCCATCACACTTCCAGCAAATATTGCACTCGAAACATACCCAGTAAGAATTGAAGCTAACTCCGTCACGGTAGAGATTTAAAAGAGAAGAGAGAAAAATATGAGTACATTAGAAATACGTAACCTGCAGGTCTCGGTCAACACTGATGCTGGCGCCGTTGAGATTCTCAAAGGTGTAGATCTAACGATCACATCCGGTGAGACACATGCCATCATGGGGCCAAATGGCTCTGGCAAGTCAACGCTTGCCTATTCAATTGCCGGCCATCCTAAATACACCATCGTCGGCGGTTCGGTCACACTCGATGGCGCAGATGTTTTAGATATGACTGTAGATGAGCGTGCCAAAGCTGGTTTGTTTTTAGCGATGCAGTATCCAGTTGAGGTTCCCGGAGTATCGGTCTCAAACTTTTTGCGCACAGCAGCTACAGCACTTCGTGGCGAAGCTCCGAAACTTCGCACATGGGTAGGAGAGGTAAAGGAGGCAATGGAGGCGCTCAATATGGATCCAGCCTTTGCATCTCGTAACGTCAATGAGGGTTTTTCTGGCGGTGAAAAGAAGCGCCATGAAATCATGCAGCTTGAACTGTTAAAACCCAAGATTGCAATTCTTGATGAGACTGATTCAGGCTTAGACGTTGATGCTCTACGAATTGTCTCTGAAGGTGTTAATCGCGCTAAGGAGAACAATAATTTGGGAGTGGTCTTAATTACGCACTACACACGTATTCTTAAATACATTAAACCTGATTTTGTTCACGTCTTTGCAAATGGACGTATTGTTGAAGAAGGCGGGCCAGATTTAGCTGACAAGCTAGAGGCAAATGGCTACGCAGATTATGTGAGCAAATAACAATATATGTCTTTTAGCGCTGCGCAGATACGTAAAGATTTCCCAATCTTTGAACGTACTGTGCGCGATGGAAAAAAATTGGTCTATTTAGATAGTGGGGCTACAAGCCAGAAGCCGTTCTCAGTCATTGAGGCTGAAAGTGATTTCTACAGGTTGCACAACGCAGCTGTGCATCGGGGTGCTCATCAATTAGCTGAAGAGGCGACCGATGCCTATGAAGGAGCACGTGAAATCGTAGCCACTTTCTTGGGCGCACCAGGCGGGGCCGATGAGATCATCTTTACTAAGAGTGCTACAGAGTCCTTAAATCTCTTGGCATATGCAATGGGTAACGCCCCTGTAGGAAATCGATTTGCATTGAAAGCTGGTGACAGAATCGTGGTTACAGAAATGGAGCACCACGCAAATTTAATTCCTTGGCAACAGTTAAGCGGACGCACTGGTGCCGAGCTTGCATGGTTTGGCCTTACCCCAGATAGTCGGTTAGATTTATCGTCTATTAACGATGTAATTACTTCCAACACAAAAGTTGTCTCGATAACACATCAATCAAACGTACTTGGAACTATCAATCCGCTTACGGCAATCGTTGCCCGAGCACATGAAGTTGGTGCAGTTGTAATTTTGGATGCCTGTCAATCTGCACCGCACATGGCTATCGATGTAAAGGAACTCGGAGTTGATTTCCTAGCCTTCTCAGGTCACAAAGCACTTGGCCCAACAGGAATAGGTGTTCTGTGGGGCCATATGGATTTATTAAATGAACTACCACCCTTCTTATTCGGTGGTTCGATGATTGATAACGTGACAATGACGACTGCAACATGGGCGCCAGTTCCGGCCAAGTTTGAAGCTGGAGTTCCGAATATGGCTCAGGCTGTTGGCCTTGGCGCGGCCCTTAACTATTTGACCGATCTTGGCATGGATAATGTTCGGGCACATGAAAGCGCCTTAACTGGTTATCTTCTTGCAAAGCTGAAAGAAATTGCCGATCTACGAATCGTTGGACCAACTACCAACGATGCTAGGGGAGCGGCGCTATCTTTTACGGTCACCGATATTCATCCACACGATCTCGGTCAATACCTTGATAGTCAGGGCGTAGCTGTTCGAACTGGCCATCACTGTGCCTGGCCCTTAGCCAAAAGTATGGGAGTTCCAGCTTCTACTCGGGCATCGCTGTATCTTTACAACGATGAGAGCGATTGTGATGCTCTTATCGAGGGGATTCTTGGCGCACAGAAATACTTTGGGAGATTTTAAATGGAGTTGGACTCACTGTATCAAGAGGTCATCCTCGATCACTACAAGCACCCCCAACACAAAGGATTGAGTTCGTCTTACAGCGCCCAGGTCTCTCATGTGAATACCAGTTGTGGCGATGAGATTATTCTCAATATCAACCTTGAAGGCGATCTCATCAGTGAGCTCACATGGGATGGCCAAGGTTGTTCGATTTCACAGGCTAGCGTGTCAATGATGACTGATTTATTGACAGGTAAGAGCCTGGAGCAAGCGGCAGTGATCGTGAAGAGTTTTTCAGAGCTCATGGCCAGTAAGGGCACATCAGCAGGAGACCCACTCGTGCTAGAAGATGCAGTTGTTTTTGCTGGTGTTTCAAAATTTCCAGGACGTGTAAAGTGTTCACTACTTGGATGGATGGCATTTAAAGATGCCGCGATTCAAGCACAAGCTAAAGGTTAGGGAGAGCAATGACTACCAGCGTAGATGATGTAACAGAGGCGATGAAAGATGTCGTTGACCCCGAACTTGGTATCAACGTTGTAGATCTTGGTTTGATTTACGATGTCATGGTCGATGAGGCAAATATTGCAATACTAAATATGACTCTCACGTCGGCTGCATGTCCTTTGCAAGATGTCATTGAAGACCAGACACGTCAAGCACTTGCTGGAATGACGACTGATGTCAAGATTAACTGGGTCTGGATGCCACCGTGGGGGCCAGATAAAATCTCTGATGATGGTCGCAATCAACTGCGGGCCTTAGGATTTACGGTTTAACACATAACTGCCTAAGGTAGAGCCATGTCGATGCACGCCATCTGGATGACTCATAGATCTATGACGGCCGATCCATCGGTCAAAGAGCAAAAACTCAAAGCCGGTACCGTCAAGCGCATCTTTACCTTCGCCAAGCCCTATCGCACAAGCATCATTATCTTTCTCATCACAGTTGTCATCGATGCAGCCCTTGTCGTTGCGACACCTCTACTTTTACTGCGTCTAATCGATGATGGAGTGATTCCTAAAAATTCTGCATTGGTTACGCAATTAGCTCTCTTTGTTGGACTGATAGCTATCGCCGATGCAGGTATGAGCATGCTTGGTCGATATTTCTCATCGCGTATTGGTGAGGGTCTTATTTACGATCTGCGCTCTTCAGTCTTTGCTCATGTGCAACGCCAATCCATCGCATTCTTTACTCGCACCCAAACAGGAGCGCTCATCTCACGCATTAACTCCGATGTCATGGGAGCTCAACAGGCATTTACTGCAACTCTGTCAGGGGTGCTCAGTAATGTCGTCTCACTTGTTTTAGTGGGTGTCACCATGATGATCTTGTCATGGCAGATTACGATCTTTTCACTCTTATTGCTTCCACTATTTCTATTTCCCACAAAATGGGTTGGAAGAAAACTACAGTCATTAACTAGAGAATCCTTCAACGTCAACGCCGAGATGTCGAGCACAATGACCGAGCGCTTTAATGTCTCAGGAGCGATGTTAGTAGCACTCTACGGAGCGCCAAATCGCGAACAAGAGTTTTTTCGATCAAGGGCTAGACGTGTTGCAGATATTGGAATTAAGAGCGCAATGCTCAATCGCCTATTTTTTATAGCCTTAACGAGTGTGGCAGCTATTGCCACCGCCTTTGCCTATGGAATCGGCGGTCACTTAGCTATAAACGGGGGAGTAACTGTCGGTACTTTGCTCGCAATTACGGCACTCCTTGCTCGCTTATATGGACCGTTGACAGCGCTGTCCAATGTTCGTATCGATGTTATGACTTCACTAGTCTCCTTTGAACGTGTATTTGAAGTTTTAGATTTAGAGCCTATGGTTAAAAATCGTGAAGGCGCAGTTACATACCATGCAAAGAACCCACGTATTGAGTTTAGATCCGTTGGTTTTGCCTATCCTCGGGCCAATGAGATCTCACTTGCATCTCTTGAATCCGCAGCCAAACCTGAGACTGTTGATAGCGGTGAAGTGCTCAAGAATCTCTCATTCGTTGCAGAGCCTGGGACGTTAACGGCCCTTGTTGGTCCATCGGGTGCAGGTAAAACTACAATCAGTGCATTGATACCAAGGCTCTACGATGTAACAAGTGGTGCAATTACGATTGATTCACACGATATTCGCGATTTAACTATTGAATCGCTGCGTGAGTCCATTGGTGTTGTGATGCAAGATGCCCATCTCTTTCACGAAACTATCGCTGAAAATCTGCGATATGCCAAGAATGATGCAACGCTGGCCGAGATGCAGGCAGCATGCGAGGCGGCGCAGATTTGGAGGCTTATTGACTCACTTCCTAATGGCTTAGACACCATGGTCGGAGAGCGCGGACATCGCTTATCGGGTGGCGAAAAACAACGCCTTGCCATCGCACGCCTACTTCTTAAGTCACCGGCAGTAGTAATTCTCGATGAGGCAACTGCGCACTTAGATTCAGAGAATGAGTCTCTAGTTCATGCAGCACTTGAAAACGCCTTAAAGGGGCGCACAAGTATCGTGATTGCACATCGCTTAAGTACTGTGCGAGATGCAGATCAGATTCTCGTTCTAGAGAATGGTTCGATAGTTGAGCGTGGAAAACATGAGGAGCTCGTGGCTCTAGGTGGTCTCTATGCCGATTTATATAACCGCCAAGATTTAACGGGTTCGTCTAATTAAAATTCGGCCGTAGATTACAAGGCCGGAAAAAAATACCCATTGCAGGGCATATGCCATATGTGGACCATCACTTAACTCCGGTAGCTGCGATGCCACTTCGGGTGTCAGTGATGGTTCAGAGCCACTCAGTAGATCTAAATAAAAATCCTCAGTTTCTAACCTCGACTGTGCATTGAGTTTGGCCACTAGTCCTGTGCTGCTTGCAGGAAGTGCGAAGAATGAACCGCGCGGAAGAGAGGAGTCCAAACGCAGACGACCAGTTATCTCTACGACACCTACAGGGGTTTTTCTTACTGCAGGGGGAGTAGTCGCAGTGATTCCAGCCTTAACCCATCCCCGATCAACCCAAAATCTCTTGTTATCACTTGATGTAAAGATTGTTAATACGTCGAAGCCATAGACACCCTCGGAGTATCTATTGCGTAGCAAAATTTGTTCGCTTTCATTAAACTCTCCAGTAGTGCTCACACTCTGCCACTCATACCGTTGCGGGGCTTTATCAACAGTTGAAAGTGGTTGGGCATCGAGGCCGATGCGGGTCTCAATCAAGGTATTGCGTGCGTGGCGATCTACGCCGCGTTGGTACTGCCACTGAGCCGCCCATAAACACAAGACGATAAGAACGAAGGCTATTAGTGATTTAAAGATCGCCCACGGTTCGCGTTGCATAGACCTACTTTAGTTTATGAAATCGCCCGCGGATTCTCATCCTGAACATTTGCCCCAGGCGTGAAAGTCTCTCGGCCGGCATTTGCTATGACAACGGCGAAGTATGGGAGTGTGACTGCACCCAATAAGGCAACCCAGCGATATGGACTCGGCAATATAACAGTCAAAATAAAGCAGGCCGTACGAATCATCATCGAAATGAAATACCGCTTTTGGCGGCCTGTTTGATCGGCACTTAACGCTTTAGGAGCGCTAGTGATATCAAAGATTTCCTTCTCATCGGCCATACTGCAAGCCTATTACTCGACATCAACGAGTGCATCTTTTGATTACCTCGTAGTAGCCAGTAGGTTTGCTCACATGAGTTCACTCGCCTTAGTCACAGGTGGCAATCGTGGAATTGGATTAGCTATCGCTCGTGCGCTCAAAACCGCCGGCCACGATGTAGTAGTCACTTATCGCTCAGGTTCTGCCCCTGTTGAATTTAAAGCGGTAGTGATGGATGTTACCTCTACCGAAAGCGTTGACGCAGCCTTTGATTCAATCGAAGCGCAATGGGGCCTGCCGGAGATCATCGTTGCAAACGCCGGTATGACTAAGGATGGTCTTGTCATGCGAATGAGTGATGAAGATTTCGAAAATGTTGTTGACGCCAATCTCACAGGTGCATTCCGTGTGGCACGTCGAGCAACGAAAGGGTTATTGAAGTTAAAGCGTGGGCGTTTAATATTTATAGGCTCAGTTGTAGGTGCAGCTGGTTCGGCTGGACAGGTAAATTATGCTGCGAGTAAGTCAGGTTTAGTTGGAATGGCTCGATCATTTGCCCGAGAGATTGGAAGTCGGGGGATAACCTCCAATGTCATCGCACCGGGATTTGTTGAAACTGATATGACTGCATCACTTGATGAGAAGAGACGCAACGAGATTGCTGCATCGGTTCCACTTGGACGTTTTTGCAGTGCGCAAGAGATTGCAGATGTTGTTGCGTTTATCGCATCACCACAAGCTAGCTATATAACTGGGGCAGTGATCCCTGTTGATGGCGGATTAGGTATGGGGCACTAAATGGGAATTTTGGATGGCAAGAAGATACTCGTAACGGGTGTGCTTACAGATGCATCAATCGCATTTCATATTGCGCGCATCGCACAAGAACAGGGCGCCGATGTCATCCTCTCCTCATACGGTCGTGTTCTATCATTAACAACTCGTATTGCAGGTCGTCTTCCAAAACCTGCACCGATAATTCAGTTGGATGTCACGAACACCGAAGATCTCGATGCTCTAGAATCTCGGGTGCGCGAGTACTTTCCTATTGGTTTAGATGGTGTCGTTCACTCCATCGGCTTTGCGCCAGAGGCGGCCCTTGGTGGAAACTTTCTCAATACATCGTGGGAGGACGTCTCTACCGCTCTGCACGTCTCGGCCTATTCCCTCAAGGCGCTGACAATGGCGGCGCGCCCACTATTTAATGGAGGGGGTTCGGTCGTTGGCTTAGATTTCGATGCAGCAGTTGCCTGGCCAAAGTATGACTGGATGGGGGTCGCAAAGGCGGCCCTTGAATCCACATCGCGCTATTTAGCCCGGGATCTAGGTGCTGAAAATATTCGTGTTAATTTAATTGCAGCAGGACCAATTCGTACGATGGCCGCAAAATCGATTCCAGGATTTGATGAGTTTGAGAAAGTATGGAACGAGCGATCACCTTTAGCCTGGGATGTCACCGATCCAGTTCCAGCTGCCCAGGCCGCGGTCGCCCTGCTCTCAGATTGGTTCCCTAAAACTACGGCTGAAATCATCCATGTCGATGGTGGCTTACACGCGATGGGCGCCTGAAAAACCCGCGATTTCCTAGATGAGCTCGGCTCGGGTAACCTTGCGCACAGACCAGTGGCCTAACAGCTCACTGCAAGAGGAGTACCGCTCCCACCTACATCGCCACTAGCGCGATCTGGTTCGTCGGATTTAGGGATTTACCTCCCTTTCTCCTTGCGGTTTTCTTTGAGCAGGCGCTGTAACACCAAAAGCGTTTGACTAAACCGAGGGAGCACACAGTCAGCACCGAACCACGCATTAATGATCGAATTCGCACACCCCAAATTCGTTTGATCGGACATACCGGTGAACAAGTTGGAGTAGTCGATATCGATACCGCGTTAAAGATGGCAGATGAGGTAGGTCTCGACTTAGTCGAAATCGCAGCAGAGGCTAATCCACCCGTATGCAAGATTATGGACTTCGGAAAATATAAGTACGAAGTTGCACAAAAGGCTCGGGAGGCGCGACAGAACCAGACCCACATTGTGGTGAAGGAAGTGCGTTTAACACCAAAGATCGAAAGCCATGATTACGAAACAAAGCGTAATCAAGTTGAGAAGTTTCTCAAGGGCGGCGACAAGGTGAAGGTGACGATGAAGTTCCGTGGGCGTGAGCAAACGAGGCCAGAGCTTGGATACAAAATGCTACAACGTCTGGCAACAGATATTGCAGAGTTTGGATTCATAGAGTTCGCCCCTAAACAAGAGGGACGAAACATGACGATGGTTATTGGACCGACGAAGAAGAAAACGGAAGCGGTTGCAGAAGCAAAGGCGGCACGAAAGGCCAAAGCAGATGCAGCGGCAGAGACTATGGATGGAGCATAAAGATGCCAAAGATGAAAACGCACAGCGGAGCAAAGAAGACTTTCCGCGTTACAGGTACCGGAAAGATCATGCATGAGCGCGCTGGTAAGCGACATTTGCTCGAGCGTAAATCTTCACGCGTCACACGCCGTCTCTCAACCGAGCAGTCAGCTAAGCCAACCGTCACAATGACA
>WLNU01000030.1 GCA_009699645.1 Actinomycetota bacterium
AGTGCGCGCCCTATTAGTACCAGCGTTGATGCGTTTATTTGGTGAGCGCAACTGGTGGGCACCAAAATCGATGCAGCGCTTTACGGTAAAACATTAAGTTTTGGTGTCCTCGGCCGGAGTCGGACCGGCGACCTACCGCTTAGGAGGCGATTGCTCTATCCACTGAGCTACGAGGACCTACTTGGATTACGAAGCCAATCTTGTCATAAAATATTGGGGTAGTTAGACTCACGCAAATGTCGAAGAGTTTTGATGTCGTAATAATCGGGTCTGGCTTTGGCGGATCGGTCTCAGCGCTGCGCCTGCGTGAAAAGGGTTATAGCGTCGCAGTTCTAGAGGCAGGGCGGAGATTTCGCGATAAGGATTTTCCTAAGACATCATGGCGCTTACGCAAGTTTCTCTATGCACCGGCGATTGGTTGCTACGGGATCCAACGCATTCATGTGCTGCCGGATGTATTGGTTTTGGCTGGTGCCGGCGTTGGTGGAGGCTCACTTGTCTATGCAAATACTTTGTACCAGCCAAGTGATGAATATTTTCAAGATGCACAATGGGCATCGATTACCGATTGGAAAAAAGAGTTAGAGCCGTGCTTTGATCAAGCCAGGCGGATGTTGGGTGTAGCTGAAAATCCATATTTTTCTCCCAGTGATCAAGCGATGAAAGATGTTGCAACAGAGATGGGTGTTGGGCACACATTTCAGATGGCCCCTCTTGGTATCTACTTTGGTGAAGGTAAAGGTATTGCTGCTAAAGATCCATACTTCGGCGGGGTTGGGCCAGATCGAAATGGCTGTCAACAATGTGGCGCTTGTATGACTGGCTGTAAATTTAATGCAAAAAATACTCTGCCTAAGAACTACTTAGGTTTAGCTGAATCTGCTGGTGCACAAGTCTTTCCAATGACTACTGTTAAATCCTTTTCACAAAACGTTGACGGCACGTGGGAAATTCGTGCCGTTAAGAGCAATGACCCCTTTGCAACAGTTATTAAGTTTAATGCTAATCAAGTTATTGTTGCGGCCGGAACATATAACACTCAAAAGCTTCTGCATGCAATGAAGCGTAAAACACTTCCTCAATTATCTAATCACTTAGGTCAACTCTCTCGCACAAATAGCGAGGCCTTAACTGGTGCCATGATGCCCAATACCGATATTGATTTCAGCGCTGGTAGTGCGATTACATCCTCATTTTTTCCCGATGAGCACACGCATATCGAGCCAGTGCGATATGGCAAGGGCAGTAACTTTATGGGCTTAATGCAGACCATCATGACCGATGGTTATAAATCAAGGGGACGAAGAAGGCACTGGCTCAAACAGTTCATTGCCAATCCATCACTGCTTGGAAAGATTCTCAATGTTCGTCGCTGGAGCCAGCGCACAGTAATTGCACTCACGATGCAAAATGTTGATTCATCGGTAACTGTGAGTGGGAAACGGGGCTTATTTGGTTGGCATTTAACATCTACAAATGATCCGCTAAAGCCAAATGCCACGTATATTCCCGCGGCTAACGAGGCCGTACGACGCATCGCCGACAAATATGGCGGGATCGCAGGTGGACATATTGGCGATCTTATTGATGCGCCTTTTACCGCTCACTTTGTTGGCGGATGTGTAATTGGAGAGAATGCAGAGCATGGCGTTATCGATCCTTATCATCGCGTCTATAACTATCCAACTCTGCATATCGTGGATGGTTCGACTATCACCGCCAACCTTGGGGTTAATCCATCACTTACTATTACCGCACAAGCAGAACGTGCATTATCGATGTGGCCAAACAAAGGTGATGCAGATCTTCGTCCAGCACAAGGTGCGAAATACCTACGTATTTTCCCCATCGCGCCGAACCAACCCTTTGTGCCAGCCGGTGCAGTTGGCGCACTAAAGATTTCTTAGGAGAGTAATGCGATCTTGGGCCTTAGTTACTGGTGCAACTGCTGGTATCGGTGAGAGTTTTACTCGACTACTTGCAGCCAATAACTACAACGTCGTGCTTGTGGCGCGCGACCTGCCAAGACTAAACGAACGGGCAGCGGCCCTTCAAGGAAGTTACGGAGTTGAAACGAAGGTTCTCCAAGCTGATCTTTCAACTAATGCAGGATGCGCACTTGTTGAAAGTTATATCGCTGAGCATGAGATCGATGTTCTGATCAATAACGCTGGTTTTGGAATCAATAAGGCCTTCACGGTTAGCGCATTAGATACCGAGCAAAACCTACTCGATGTCTTAGTGCGAACTCCTATGCGATTGATGCATGTGGCTCTACCTGGAATGAAGGCACGGAATAAAGGCATCATCATCAACGTCTCCTCTGTTGCCGGTTTTATCGCTGGTGGAACATACAGCGCAGCCAAGTCATATCTGACGGTGCTCTCCGAATCTCTTCATACTGAATTAGCTGGTACTCAGGTAATAATCAGCGCACTATGCCCAGGCTTTACTCGAACCGAGTTTCATCAGCGGGGCCGAATGTCTATGAAGGGACTACCCGCTTTTATGTGGCTTAGCGCCGACAAACTTGTGGCACAAGCTTGGAGTGATGCTCTTAAAGGTAGGGCGATCTCCATCCCGGGTTGGCAGTACAAGTTATTAGCTTTGATCATGAGTATTGCGCCTCGTCCAATGGTACGAAAAATCGGAATGAGCGTTCGGGTAAAGCAGCGCCGTTAAACTCACAAGGAATTCACTGCTTTATCGGCGAGTTATCACAGGCCCTTAAAGCCCCGCTCGATAGAATTACGACACATTCAATGGAGGTTTTCACATGCGTAAACTCGCAGCAGTTGGTGTCACAATCATCATCGCTTCAGGCGTACTAACTGCCGCGCCAGCTACTGCCGCTCCTATTTCAAATGGTGTTACTTGCACGAAGTCAGGTGCCTCAACAACCGTTAGCGGTAGAAAATACAAGTGTGCAAAGAATCCCTTGTCAACTAGTACAAAGTTGACCTGGCTATCAAATGACTGCCTTCTTTCTGCTAATGGCTATATTAAGGCAAAAAATTCTTCTGCTGCAATTTCAGCAAATTACACAGCCCAGATTCCAGTTATTGATCTTGGAATCGCAAATGAGATTACAAATAAAGCAGAGATTCAGGTAAAGCTAGATGAGTCAAATATACGTCTTACGGCGGCACAGGCGAAGCTTGCTGCTGCAAAGAGTGATGCCGATAAAAAGATTCTCACAACTGCGCTTGGTTCGTGGACATCGGCAGTGCGTGCCTACACCAGCAAGATTAATGCCATAACTGCCACAATTCGCAAACTCGAAGCATCTAAGGCCGTTGCAGCAAGCAAGCCAATTGAACTAGCCTCGAGCATCGCAGATTCCAAATCGACTGCCTTATTAATTTGCACTAAAGGCTTATAGCTCTCACTCTAAAATAGAATGGGTTAGCTCCTCATCCATTCTAATAATGGGGCTTTCCCTATTTAATTCTTGCGCCTATGTGCCTAGGTTGAGTAAATGCGCACGAGGCTACTTCTCTTCCTCGCTCCCGTGCTTTTGGTAACGCATCTGCTCTTAAATCTTGTCCCCTCTATGAAAGGTATGTGGAGTGAGCTCTTCCTCTATAACGCAATTGCACTGACTGCAATAGCAGTCGTTATGAACGCCTCGCGAGTCAACGACTGCTTTGCCCAGCCACTTATTGCAGCAGCGATTGGCTTATGGCTTAGTGGCTCTCTCATATCAAGTATCTCCTCCTACTTTCTTATAAGTGCACCCACACAACTGCTCTCTAACATCGCATACCTACTCTTCTATCCCTTGGCCATAGTTGCCCTGCCACGCTTGCTATCTCCTAGCCGTAAGTTCTCAACTCTTGAGATTTTTGATGCATCTATCGTCGGTCTAGGTTTAACTACGTTAGGTACTACATTTTTCCTTAAGCCTGTATTACCGCACTTTAATGGCGATCTTGTCCAAACATTTTTTGCAATCATCTATCCCATAGCGGATTTGATTGTGATCTCACTAACTTTAGCCACGACTTTGGCACAAGGCCCATCTAAGCGCGGGTTAGTTCTTGCAACTGGTGTTCTAACCTTTTCTATAACTGATTTCCTCTATCTTGGAATGCATATCAATAATACTTATACCTTTGGATCCCTCATCGACGATGGTTGGCTTTTGGGACTTCTCATCATCGCGCTAAGTTTTCACTGCACGGGCTCAGACTCACTCGATGATAAGAGTACTAATCCGATTTTGATCACACTCTCTGTTTTCTTGAGTGCAACCCTCTTAGCCCTCATCGCACTTCGACCCGGTTATTTCCCAAACTTTGTCTTGATCCCTGCAATCGCAACCCTGCTCTTAGCCTTCATTCGCATGACGATCGCACTCAAAGCGGCAAAAAATATTGGCCATGAACGTATTTTGGCGCGCACAGATGAGTTAACTGGTCTACCAAATCGCCGCACATTGATTTCTGAGATTGAGAGTTTTATGGGTAAAGATGGTTCACTCATGCTCTTAGATCTCGATGGTTTTAAGCCCGTAAATGACTCACATGGTCATGCCGCTGGAGATAAAGTTCTACAGCAAGTTGCCCTGCGCTTTAGTCGAGCCCTACCTCATGGCGCACTACTTGCCCGCTTGGGCGGAGATGAGTTTGGGGTTTTATATGAGGGAAGTTACGAATCAGCGATGGATCTTGCACTAGCCCTGCGTGCAACGCTGAGTTATCCATTCACTATTGAGAACCACCATATTCAAATAGGCGTCAGTATCGGCCTGGCTGCCAATAATGGGGCGCCTGATTTACTGCGCCGAGCCGATGATGCGATGTATCGGGCTAAGCGCGAGGGTCTTGGGGTTTGTCGGCTTTAATCTCTTTCAATCGCGCTAATGATTCAAGGCGCTCAAGTGCATGATCCACTATTCGCTCTGGATAGCCCTTGCTGTAACCATTGAGATAGAGCCACGGTTCGTGAATCTCTGCAGCAGATAAGTGGGCAAGTTCTGGCACATACTTACGGATGTAATCACCGTTGGAATCAAAGCGCTTGCCCTGTTCAATCGGGTTAAAGACTCGATAGTACGGCGATGCATCTGTCCCACTGCCAGCTGTCCATTGCCAACCATGAGCGTTGGATGCAACATCAAAATCAACTAAGTGCTGGGCAAAGAATCTCTCACCTAACTGCCACTCTAAATGTAGATCCTTGACGAGAAATGATGCCACAACCATTCGTGTTCGATTGTGCATCCAGCCCTCATGTACTAACTGGCGCATCGCAGCATCTACAAAGGGATAACCGGTCGTGCCCTCACACCAGGCACTAAATTGAGCACCAGGTTTGTCATATCGCATATCGGCAAAGCGCGGTGCGTAATACTCCCGATCGGTCATTGGGTTATTAAAAAGAACATCGGCATAAAACTCGCGCCACGCAATCTCTTTTCTAAAAGTATCGTGGGCCTTATCTTCTCCGAGTCCTTTTAATAAAGTCCTAGGATGAATCTCACCAAACTTTAGATACGAACTCATCTTTGAGGTTCCATCTATACCTGCAAAATTTCTATTTTCATCGTAGGAGTTAAGACCACTCTTGGTAAAGATCTTGAATCGAGATAGAGCCGCTTGCTCTCCTGCCTCAATGACCTCAACACCTTTTGGCAGAGGAAAGTCTGGAAAATTACGATACTCAGAAGTTGGTTCAACCAAGTTCAAACTCTTTGGTGTGATAGCTGGTGCTCGCCAACCATGTGTGCGCCATGCTCTATAAAAAGGTGTGTAGACCCTGTATGGAGTTCCGTCGCTAGGTTTTACAACTCGTCCTGGAGTAACTGCATAAGGGCTTCCAGTGCGAATTAATGTAATGCCAGCAGCTTCGACTCGAGCATCACGGGCTGCGCCATAGCGCTCATACTCTGCAGAGATGTGGACCTCTGCAACCTCGTACTTCTTAATAAGTGCCGATAAAACTTCTACCTGATCGCCTTCGATAATATGTAGGCGATTACCAAGTGACTCGTCAAGCTTTCTTAGAGATTGGCCCATATACGCCAAGAGTTTTTCACCAGCCTCTGCAATTTGGGCTTTATCGAGAATAAAAAGTGGAATCACTTGCTCTGATGATTCAATTGCAGCTAATAGTGCAGGGTGGTCATTGATTCGTAGATCTCGACGAAACCACATGATCGATACTTGTGCCTTGGACATGGCTAAATCCAAGCACTCTTTCAGTCCTGCTGCACTCCGTTACTTATGAAGCTGTTCGACCGTTGAATCCCAGCCAGTCACTGATTCGGGAGAGCGAGGAGCTTTGCCGATATAGCGCGCAGATGGGCGGATTAATCTGCCCGTGCGCTTTTCTTCAAGAATATGTGCAGACCATCCGGCGGTGCGGGCGGCGGTAAACATCGATGTAAATAAATGTGATGGAACTTGGGCAAAGTCCAAAATAATCGCTGCCCAGAACTCAACGTTTGTTTCAAGAACACGATCTGGTTGTCGTTCGCGAAGCTCTTTTAGAGCTGCTTGCTCTAGAGCCTCAGCAATTGCATAGCGCGGGGCGTTTAACTCTTTTGCGGTGCGACGCAAAGTACGGGCTCGTGGATCTTCAGCGCGATAGACGCGGTGACCAAAGCCCATTAGACGCTCTTTGCGATCAAGTAGGCCTTTTACATAAGCAGTTGCATCGCCGGTCTTTTCAACTTCATCGATCATGTGCAGTACGCGCGAAGGTGCACCACCATGTAATGGTCCAGACATCGCACCGATTGCACCAGAAATCGCAGCGGCTACATCTGCACCAGTTGAAGCAATAACCCGTGCGGTAAATGTTGATGCGTTCATTCCATGTTCGGCAGCAGATACAAAGTATGCATCGATTGCGCGCACGTGTAGTGGATCTGGCTCTCCACGCCAGCGGATCATCATTCGCTCTACAACAGTATGTGCCTTATCGATTTCAGACTCTGGAATCGGTGGAGCAATTTGACCACGTGCAGCTTGAGCTAAGTAAGAAAGCACCATGACAGATGTGCGGGCGAGATTACTACGCGCCTCAACTTCATCGATATCTAATAGAGGTTTAAATCCCCATGCTGGTGCCAACATCGAGATCGCGGCCTGAACATCTACGCGAACATCACCTGAGTGAACCGGCAAAGGAAATTTTTCAGCATTTGGCAGGCCTGGATTGAACTCGTCATCGACTAATAATCCCCACACGTTTCCAAATGAGACGCGACCAACGAGATCTTCAATATCGACACCACGGTAGCGAAGTGAACTTCCCTCTTTATCTGGCTCTGCGATCTGGGATTCAAAGGCGATGACACCCTCAAGACCAGCCTTGAAATCCTCTGACACGTTCGGCTCCTTTATATCGGCTCTGCAGGGGCTAATTCTGCACCTAAACAGGGGGTGCTAAACACCATCCCAGTACGAGGATGCACTCACGGCCAAAGTGAGGTTCGATACATCCATGAGTGAGAAGAGTTTTAATCGCGATGAAATCAGGGCGATGCGCCGCTCATATGGCCAGGACGGCATCGGTGAATTAGATGCCAATCCTATTAAGGCATTTGCAGAGTGGCTGGGCCAGGCCCATGAAAATCCAATCATCGTCGAGGCCAACGCCATGGTGCTCTCAACTATTGACTCTGATTTAGCGATTACAACTCGCACGGTACTGCTCAAAGATATTTCGCACGGTGGCTTTACATTCTTTACTAATTACTCATCGCGCAAAGCTCACTCGATCGAGATGAACCCACAGGTCAGTCTTTTGTTCCCGTGGTATGCCATGGAGCGACAGGTTTCAATTAGCGGAGTTACTGAAAAAGTCAGTGGTGAAGAATCACAGAGCTATTTTGCAACGCGTCCATGGTCATCTCAAATCGGTGCGTGGGCCAGTCACCAATCAGCACCCCTTGCATCACGTGAAGAGTTAGAACAAAGATTTCAAGGCGCAGCCGAAAAGTGGCCTGAAGGAAGTGTTGTTCCATGCCCTCCACATTGGGGTGGTTATCGCGTTACTCCTCTTGCTATTGAATTCTGGCAGGGGAGGTATTCACGGTTGCATGATCGATTACGGTATGAGCGGGCTAACACTGGCGCTGATTGGGTCATAGGTCGCTACTACCCTTAAACTCACCCAATGAGTGCAGAGATAATCATTCCGGCAAGTATCAAGCCTCTCGATGGACGTTTTGGCTGTGGGCCATCAAAGATTCGCCCTCAAGCATTAGCTGCCCTATCTAGTGCAGATTTGATTCTCGGTACATCACATCGGCAAAAGCCTGTTAAGAACGTTGTTAAGCGCGTTCGCGATGGCCTGCATACTCTCTTTAATCTGCCCGATGGCTATGAAGTAATTCTTGGCAACGGAGGATCTACCGCTTTTTGGGATATTGCAACGCTGGGATTAATTCAGGAACGCTCGCAACATTTAGTCTTTGGTGAGTTCTCATCCAAATTTGCATCGGCGGCAAAGGAGGCGCCATTTCTAGGCGAACCAACGGTCATCAAATCTGAGCCTGGAACGCATCCATTCTCAGTGGCAGAAGCAGGAATCGATGTATACGCACTCACCCATAATGAAACGAGTACTGGCGTATCAATGCCAATCCTTCGCCCTGCTGGCACAGATGGCGCACTCGTCGTTGTGGATGCAACGAGTGCAGCTGGAGGCTTATTAGTTGATCCGAAAGAGTTTGATGCTTACTACTTTGCCCCTCAGAAATCATTTGCATCCGATGGTGGGCTCTGGATCGCCATCATGAGTCCGGCTGCAATCGCCCGAGTAGAGTCAATAAAAGCTAGTGGTCGCTGGATCCCAGCCTTCTTTGATTTAACTATCGCGCTTGAAAACTCACGTCTTGATCAAACATACAACACTCCCGCTGTTACAACCTTGATGTTGTTGGCCGAGCAGATTGAGTGGATGAACGAAGGAGGGGGACTTTCATTTGCTGCAGGCCGAAGCGCACAATCATCAAGCATCTTGTACTCATGGGCCGATAAAACTGAGTACACAACTCCCTTTGTTGTAGAGCCTGCGATGCGCTCTGAGGTGGTTGGCACCATTAATTTCGATGATGCAATTGATGCTACAAAAATTGCAGCAGCCTTGCGCGCCAATGGAATCGTTGATACCGAGCCATATCGCAAGTTAGGTAAGAACCAACTGCGTATAGGAATGTTCCCGGCAGTTGACCCAGGCGATGTTGAAGCCCTCACCGCCTGTATCGAGCACGTTGTAGCTGCCCTTTAATAGATGCCTAATACATTTCACCGTGGCCGTTTTTTTTGGATTGTTGCCACACAAACCGCCATTGTTAACTTCTATCTAGGTGGCTTTGGTCCAGCACAATCTCTGCTTCGTGCAGACCAAGGTACGTCATTAACTGTCGCAGGCCTGCATGGCACGGCACTGGGAGTTGCAGCGATCGCGGCCGGTTATACCTTCCCACATTTCGCTCATAAATTTGGTCGAACTCGTTCAGGTTGGATAGGTCTAAGTATTTTTAGCGCCGGTTTGCTTATCTTTGTTATCTCCCCTCCCGTCTTTTTGACTCTGCCAGCTACCTTTATAACGGGCTTTGGTACCTCGATTGTCATCAATGCGATGCTGACATCCATGAACCACCACTATGGCAAGGCAGCTGAAATTGCTATTCCAAAGGCAAATGGAGTTTCTTCAGTTGGCTTTGTTCTGGGTACGGCCATGATTGGCGCAATAGCAATTATCTTTCCACGCCTTTGGCGAGTGGGCTTACTCCTTGCTATTCCCGTGGCGATTGCAGTCTTTGTTCTAGGTCGGGATAAAGAGAGCGAAGATCATGTTCCTGATGAAGCTGGGCGCCAGAGTGGAAAGCTCTCCGGAGTTTTCTGGATTTCGTGGATTGGTTTAGTTGCATGTATTGCAAGTGAGTTTGCCGTCTCGTTCTGGGCAGCAGCATTGCTTAAGGATCGTGTAGGTTCAAGTGCGGCAATTTCAACGGCTGCAGTCACAGCAATCGGTTTCGGAATGATTATTGGACGTTGGTATGGTCCAAACATATTTAGGCGGTTATCACTTGATGGGCAATTACTTCTTGCTATCTCTATTCAATTCCTCGGTTTTGTTGCCTTTTGGTTCTCCCATTCAATGCCCATCAGTCTAATTTCACTATTTACAATTGGTTTGGGCGTCTCGATTCAGTTTGCACTAGCATCGATCCGCTTAATCGCATTTAGCGATGGCCGACCTGATCTTGCGATTGGTAGGAGCTCATTTGCTGCAGGTGTTGCAATAGCGGCAGCACCGTTTTTGCTGGGAGTGCTAGGTGATAACTTTGGAATCTCACGGGCATACATCATGGTCCCCGTTTTGATTGCTATCTCCTTTGTTATAGTTAAGTTCATCCCTTCTAACCCAGTAAAGGCATAAATGATGAACTATAAAACTCGCAGAATTGTGACTTTAGTAGTGCTCTTTGGCTTAATTATTTTGAGCGCTATTAGCGCTCTTTAATACCGCTGCTACGCTGATATCGGCCGGCGTAGTCACTTTATTTCGATACTTAATCCATACAAATAAGGATGCGCTAAGGGATATGCCTCCGCACAGCGCAATCGTCGGTCTAATGCCGATGTAATCAGTTGCTAATCCAATCAACGGCGAACCAAAAGGTGTGCCGCCCATAAAGATAAGTAGGTACAAGCCCATTACGCGCCCACGTATCACTTGATCGGTACTTGTCTGAACGATTGAATTAGCTGAGACCAAAGTTGTCAACGCAGTGACACCACATATGGGCAACCACACAATATATGTTGTGTAATTAGGAAGCACAGAGAGCACCATGATGGAGATTGAAAATAGCATTCCTCCGAGGATTACAAAGCGTGTGGTTCTAAAGCGCTCAAGCCG
>WLNU01000031.1 GCA_009699645.1 Actinomycetota bacterium
AATTGTGTTACTAAGGCGGCCAAGTCCCTCGACTTCAACTTCAACTATGTCGCCAATTTGTACCGGACGAGAGTGTGCTGGGGTGCCAGAAAAAATCATGTCGCCGGGAACTAGGGTGATAGTTCTTGCGATGTCTGCAACTAGGTAATGCATATTCCATTCCATGTTGTCGGTGTTGTCTTCTTGTTTGAGTTCACCATTGACATAGGTTCGAATCATTTTGTTTCGAAAATCCCAATCAGTGACTATTCCTGGGCCTACCGGAGCAAGGGAATCTGCTCCTTTAACGCGCAGCATTGAACCAGCATCTGTATCGCGGAAATCATGGAGCCCAAAATCATTACCGACGCTATAACCGGCGATGTATTCGCCAGCCTCTTCAATTGAAACATCTTTACAAGTTTTTCCAATGATTATGACAATTTCGCCTTCGTAGTTAAGCCATTTACAACGCTTTGGCCTGACCACGTCACCATTATGAGAATTGAGCGCTGTGATCGGCTTGTGAAAATAGGTTGGAGCAGCAGGTAACTTTGTTAAGAATTCTTTTGTGCGGCTGTCATAGTTCAGATGCACTGCAATAATTTTGGTTGGAATAGCAGGTGGTAAATGGCGTGCATCTTGAATTGCAAAATTGCGTCCATCTTTTGCTACAAGTGAATCCCCTTGTCGCTCAACCTCTAGCGCTTTTCCTTCTACTTCAATTCTTCTAAATTCAGTCACGCGAGAGCACCAAATCCTTCGGCTGTGCGAATCCATTTGATGGCTCAGGGAAATAAACATGAACCTGACCCGTTCCTACAGAATTCTCATACTCGCTATAGAGAACACCCTTTGACTCATTGCGTTCTTCACCGAGAGCACCTGCCATTGCCAAGTAATGAAAGAACCCGGCTTCCGGCTTGTACTTTCTGAAAGTATCAAAATCTTCAAGAATTGCTGCATGATTTCCAGCTTTCATCCACTCAAGAACTTTGAGGTCGTATTGATAAGCCTCAGGCGTGTAGATATGAATTGGATCGCTCGCTTCATGCTTTCTTAAGTCTCGCAATTTATGGAATGTATGGGACAGGGCACCGGATGCAAGCAAAATTACTTTGCGATCGCTATCTCGAATCGCTTCCCCAAGTGCCCTGCCTGCTCGAATGAAATCTTCAGGCGTACCAGTCTGACAAACTGACAAACTAATCCATTTTTTATCATCTAACCCTCTACCAAGGTAATGCCAAAGATTGATAGTCGCGTAATAGATTGGAAGATGGGGATCAGCAATTGGAGTGATCCACGTACCATTTTTTTCATCATACTTTGAAAGTGAATTTGCGAGTTCTGGATCACCTTTAATGGAATAAGGAATTTGAGACATTCCACGTGGCAATTCCTCAGATGTAAATAACCCAGAACGCTCGGCCGCTGATGTGATGACAAATTCGACAGTAGTTGCCCAATGGCTATCAAGAACAACGACAGTGTCGTAATCGAGTACATCGAAGACGTCTTTGCGAAGTTTCTTAAGTCCGGGGACCAGACTGATCTCCTGGCCATTATTGAGATCTTTGCGAACTGTTTCTGGCAACATAATTGTTGGAACGTGTGCCAACAATGCGGCTCCGACTACTTTTCCCATTTCTAATCCTTCCATCCATTTGGCGCTATCACAGTGTTTTTTACATCAGCGTAAAAATCAAAAGACCAAGTGCCACCATCGCGACCGATTCCTGACTTCTTAGACCCTCCAAATGGCGCACGAAGATCTCGCACAAAAAAACAGTTGACCCAAATAGTTCCAGCAACAAGATTTTTAGTTATTTTTGATGCACGTTCACGATTACCGGAAACTACGATTGCAGCAAGTCCAAACTCGGTGTTATTTGCGAGATTAAGCGCCTCATCATCTGTTGAAAAAGTTTGCACACAAAGAACTGGACCAAATATCTCGTCGCGGTAAATCTCACTATTGATATCAGGGTTCATTACAAGTGTTGGTTGATAAAAAAGACCCCCTAGCGCTTCATTTGGCTTTCCGCCAAGAAGGATTTTTGCTCCTTCTTTCTTTGCGCGTTCTACAAAGCCGGAGATGCGTGCAAAGTGATCACGATGGATCTGGGGACCGATTTGGGTATCTTCAATTCGTGGATCACCCTGCTTAATCTGCTTGGCTTTTTCGAGGAATTGTTCTGCGAACTTCTCTACAATTTTTTGGTGTACAAGAAGTCGCGTTCCAGAAAGGCAGACCTGTCCGGCATTGTCATACTGTTCAACGGCTAATGTTGTCGCTAAATCGAGATCAGCGTCATCTAGAACTATCAGAGGACTCTTGCCACCGAGTTCAAATGAAACAGGTGTGAGGTTATCTGCGGCAGCCTTTGCAATCTTTTTCGCAGTAGGAACTGAACCAGTGAAAGATATTCGTGAAACTCCTGGATGTTTAGTCAGAGCAGCCCCTGCTTCTTCTCCAAGCCCGAAGACAACATTGAAAACGCCTTTAGGAATGCCAGCTTGAACAGTCAAGTCAGCAAAGAAAGATGCTGTAAGAGGTGTCCACTCAGCTGGCTTCAGCACTACGGTATCTCCAGCAGCAAGTGCTGGACCAATTTTCCATGTTGCAAGCATTAAGGGTGCGTTCCATGGCGTGATGAGAGCTGCGACACCAGATGGATCCCACGAAACATTGTTAGCGTGCCCACGTGTCTCGAAAGGTTCGTGCTTGAGTTCGTTTCTCGCCCAGTCGGCAAAGAAGCGAATATTTGCAGCGGCTCTTGGCATTACACCTTTTCGATGTGAACGAAGCAACGCCCCATTATCAAGAGTTTCAATCTGTGCCAGAGTTTCAACATTTTCTTCAATCAATTTCGCTAGACGTTCCAATAACTCGCCTCGACCCGAAGGCCCAAGGTCTCGCCAAGCAGGAAATGCCTTACGCGCAGATTCGACAGCAAGATCAACTTCATTTGATCCGCCACGAGGAAAATCACCAAGGAACTGACCATCGATTGGCGATGTGTTACGAAGAGTTTTTTCTGATGAAATTCGCTCACCATTGATGAAATGACAGGTGGAGATTTCAACGCCTGCTATTTCAAAACTCTTCACTTCACACCATTTCAGCCAAATTGGCGATAATCTTGTGCTTATCATATTCGTTAGGACACTAACGAGAGAGTTAGGCTACTCTAGATGTCGGCGAGTGTGAAGCCTAAAGGCGTGGAAAACTCAGTCAAAGGGGGAGAAGATGGTTAACCTTCGACCGCGGATCGCGATACCTGCCCGACTGGCTGAATCAACTTCGGTAACTAGGTATGCGGCTATTGTTACAGCTCGAAAACTCGCCGAATTGGTCTGGGATGCCGGAGGGGAACCACTATCTTTTCTTCCAGTTCAGGATGAGAAATGGGCAGGACGACTACAAGGCATACACGGAATCCTGTTGCCGGGTGGAGCAGACGTTGATCCACAGTTTTATGGCCAAGAACGTGCGTCTCAAGAGCTTTACGGAATCAACACCACACAGGATGAGTCCGATATCTCTTTGGTAAATTATGCTTTTGAGTCGAAATTACCCTTATTCACAATTTGTCGTGGCACCCAAATTGCTAATGTGGCGTTGGGTGGGACCTTGGTTCAGCACATGGAAAAACCACATTTGAATAGTTCCTCAACTATTGAGTTCTCCAACTTCGATGCCGATCTAGGTTTAAGTGAATCTTCACTTGCCATTTCATGTTTTCATCATCAGTCAATTGATTCTCTAGCGCAAGGAATAACTGCCTTGGCATATGCCGACGAGGGCCATATTGAAGCAATCCGATATCCAGGGGATGCATGGGCATTCGGGGTGCAGTGGCACCCGGAAGATAATTACAAAGAAGTCCAAGGCCAATTGGAGATTGTAAAAACCTTTATCGACGCTGCTAGAGGCTAAAACTTCTTAGTGCGAACCTTTTGTGAATTAAGTGTGATGCTTCTTAGCGCATCAGCTGTTGCTTCCTGAGTAGACAACTTCAGCGAGGATGTCAAAAGTACTTCGTGCTGATTAAACTCTGGAAAGATTTTCTTCATCATTTTCTTACCATCTTTAGTCATGCTAACTAGAACAAGGCGACGGTCGGTCTTACTCTGTTTCTTAATTACTAAACCATCTCGCTCCAAAGTTTTTAGTACTCCTGAGAGAGTAGCTTTCGAGGTTCCGACCTCTTCGGCGATTTCGCGCGTCTCGATCGATTCCCACACCCAGACAACCCAGAGGACAACAAAACCCGTCCAGGACAGCCCATGCTTACTAAGCACTTCACGTTCAAGGTGATTTCGAGCCGAATTGGCTGCGCGAAAGAGATTTGAAACTACCCCCATGGCTTTGAAATCAATATTCATCCCCTTTAAGAGAGTGGAAACCTGTCTTTCGGTCTCTTCAAGAGTATGAGCGGCTGTCATGCTTGGCAGTCTATATGACTGCAGGGCGATTTGTGAGGCAAAAGGTGCCCACACATTCCCAACTAAGAAAAACGCTGATACTCTTTTTTCATTCGTGTCCTAATGAAAGGCTGACAGCGTGAGTTCTCCGATTAATTTATCAAATCTTGATCTTTTTGCATCGGGAGCTCCATGGCCGGTATTTGCTGAGTTGCGTGAGGCAGAGCCAATCCACTGGAGTGATGAGGAATCGCCCAATAAAGGGTTCTGGTCTGTTACCCGGTATCACGACATCGTTCGAGTACTCCGAGATCCTGAAACTTTTACAAGTGAGAGATTTACAAACCTGGAAGAAGTTGATGCGGAACAAGAGGAAGCTCGACGTTCACTCCTTGAAACCGATGGCGCTCGACATAGAGCTTTGCGACGACTGCTCCAAGGACAGTTCACTCCCGCCGCAGTTGCGCATTACGAAACTTTCCTACGAGGCCTAACCGCAACAACTCTAGATAATGCCTTTGCACAAGGGGAATTCGATTTTGTTCGTGAGGTTGCATCAGATTTCCCAATCAATGTGCTCGCAAAGCTTTTAGATGTTCCTGTAAAGGATAACAAACAGTTAATTGACTGGGGAAATCGCATGATTGGATTTGATGATCCAGAACATGCCGATGTTCTAATTAATGATCCAGAAAGTGAAAAGTACAGATTAGTCCCATTCCGTTCACCTGCAGCACTTGAGGTATTCGAATACGGAGATGCACTGGCTAGGGAACGTCGCGGCAAAGACGGAACAGATTTAGTTTCTGTGCTAGTTAACGGAGACATGAGTGATGGAGTAGCGCTGAGTGAACGCGACTTCCATACTAATTTTCTGCTACTAGTTGTAGCTGGAAACGAGACTACACGTCACACTATTTCACACACCATGATCAATCTAATTAAACATCCCGAACAGTTGCGAAAGTTGCAAGAGAATCCAGAGTTAATTCCTTGGGCCATCGAGGAATTTTTAAGGTTTGCCAGCCCGGTTTATCACTTTAGACGTACCGTCACTAAAGATGTCGAGTTGCACGGCCAGACCATTAAATCAGGGGAGAAAATTGTTACTTGGTTCGCCTCTGGTAATCGTGACACGCAAATTTTTGAAGATTCCGATCAATTTGATGTGACTCGAAATCCCAATGAACACATGACTTTCGGCCGAGGAGGTCCTCACATGTGTTTAGGAAATGCCTTAGCGAGGATTGAACTTCGAGTGATGTTTGAGGATTTGATTTCAAGGATTGACACTATGGAGTTAACTGGCCCTGTAGATTATTTGAGATCTAATTTCGTACATGGCATTAAGAGAATGCCTGTGCGCGTTAACCTTCGATAAAAACTGTTAGACGGCAAAGACTAAATCAACTTAGCGACTCGCTTTAGAAATGAATCTATAAGTTGGTAGGTTCTTTCCCTGGCCATGGCGTCAAGTGCAATTGTTTGAGAGTACATAATCTCGGGGTCTTGCCCATCTTCGATTACAGATTTATCCCCATCCCAATCCAGCCAGAGTCTCAGCGATTCAGCAGTGACTTCAGGGTGAAATTGGAGTGCCAGCGTATTTTGTATCACAAATGCTTGCGAGGCTATTGGATTTCTTGCCAATTCTTTTGCACCAGGAGGCAACTGCCATCGGTCATAGTGAAATTGGAACCATGGGCCATCAGAAACCAGTGTTGTGTCATCACTCCAGATTGATTTCCAGCCAATCTCACACTGTGGCGCTTTGGCAACGGATCCACCCATAGCTCTTGCAATCAACTGTCCACCAAAACAAATTCCGAGCATTGGCTTTCCGGATTTGACGACATTCGCAACCCACTCCACCTCTGGAATAAGCCACTTGCCGATGCATTTGTCATCCCATGCCCCCCATGGCGCCCCAAGTGAAACAACTAGGTCGTAATCATCTGCAGACGGGAATTCAAAATCTACATTTGGGGAACGGAAAAAGTCCTCAGTTACCACGACTACTTCATGGATCTCGAAGCCATGATGGCGAAGCCGTTCTGCAACTGGGCCTGGAGGAGAAACGTGGTCGTGTTCAATGATAAGCGCCTTCAACGTAGCCTCCTCAGAAGATAGCAAGAAATAACTGCAAAAACTTTCAATAACTCCTTGCCAATATTACACCCGTGGGCTCTAGAATATCATTTGCTTACGAATGAATAACTTGTCAATGGTGAGGGAAATGCGATGTCAAGCAACTACGGTGATCTAAAGCAGGAATTGAAAAGACTCGGTGTTGACGTGCTGCAGGTGATGTACGCCGATGTACTTGGCATGGCGCGCTCAAAGTATGTTCTCACTACAGAACTTGAGAAAGGCTTGGGACACGGTCCATCTTTTTGCCAGGGTGTCTGGGTAACCACAAATCGTGGTGGCGTTCTCGATGCAGGAAATATCGCATCTGACGGTCTGCAGGATTTCGTTACTAAAGTTGACCCCAAAAGTCTACGCAAGTTATCTTATGAAGAGGGTGTCGCATGCACAGTCGTCGATGCATTTAATCCAGATGAAACTGCGAATCAATTTGCACCACGAACTGTCCTGAAGAAAGTCATTGAAGGATATGCAAAACACGGCTTAGTTCCGATTGTTGGACCAGAGCTAGAGTTCTATATAGCAAAGCAAGTCGAAGGAATCTATTCAAGGACTCATGAAAATACTGGATTTGTTTATACAACCGGATCAATGGTTGATCCCGATGGAACATTCCTTCGCGTTCTTCGCGGAATTGATCAGATGAACCTTGGCGCATTTGCAGGGAATCATGAATTTAGCCCTAGCCAGTACGAAATCAATCTATGGCACGGCGAGGCGCTTGATGCCGCAGATCGAACATTCCTGTTTAAGCAAACAATCAAAGACATGACTTATCGTGAAGGAAAGATTGCAACTTTTATGGGTAAGCCGTGGAATGACGAAGGTGGAAGTGGATTCCATCTACATTTCTCAGTTACTGACAAGAGCGGTAACAATAAAATGCATGATGGTAAAGGAGAGTTATCTGACGTTGCACTCTCTATCACTGCAGGAATTCTAGAAAATGCTGCGGCTATCACAGCATTTGCCAATCCGACAGTTAACGCCTTCAAGCGGCTTGGCCCGGACACTCTTGCTCCATTCCGTGCAAACTGGGGAATGGATAATAGAAGTTGCATGGTACGAATCCCCCCAGAGCGAGAAGGTGGAACACGTTTAGAAGTTCGTGTTGGTGATGGAGCCGCAAATCCTTATTTACTTATCGCAGCAATTCTTGCCGCCGGCCTAGATGGAATTGAGCGCAAACTGAAATGTCCTGAGCCTGCAATTGGGTTGGCTTATGACATGGAAACAGCGCCCATTCTGCCTATGACATTTACAGAAGCCCTCGATGCCCTTGAGTCGAATACTTATTTGAAGCAACAACTCTCTCCGCAATTGATTGAAACTTTTCTAGTACTCAAGCGCGAAGAAATTGAACGGTATGAGAGCGAAGTTAAAGATCCTTCCACACGTGAAGTTACCAAGTGGGAACAGGACGAATATCTACTGCACTTCTAAATAGATGGGTTGGACTTATCAAGTAGTAGCTTGCCGCCATTAAAGGTAACTCCAACCTCACGGTAATAACCGCCAATCATTTCCCCGAGTGGCAAAATGGATGCAAGTTCGTCCCATGGTGAATCAAATAACTCAAGTTCTGCATCGCCAGTCCACGGTTGACCTAGATCAGCATCGACTCCACTCATGGTAATCAACTGATCAAGTGAATTACCAAGCCCTGGAGTAATTGATGGGACCCATCGGTTATGCAACATTGGGTGTCCATTTACAAATCCATTAGTTTTCGATGGTTCGTTTAGAGTGAGTCGTGCAGTAGCCAATCTATAATCATTTGCAGCCAGACTTGCTCCTAGCTGGCTACCCTTCTCAAGTCTTGGTGTTGCTTTACCGTGATTAAAAATTCGAGTAACACCAATTGAGCCAAACTTTTTCGGATATCCCTGAAACCAACCCCGAGCCAGCGAGAAATCTTTAGTAACCCAGATAGCAACGCATCGGCTATAAGTTTCACCTTGGTATTTGCATCTAATTACTACAAACGCCTCGAGGTATTGAGATCGTAGCGGGTCGAGAAGTTCTTTTTTCGACTGGGAACAACTCTGCCAATCTGCCCAAATCAGTGCGACCGCTCCTGGATCCTCATCAGCTAGTTCAATACCTTGAGGCAGAAGTGCCTTAACATTCTTTGGATCGGTTCGATACTCGACAGTAAGAAGGTTTCCAGAGTAGAACCAGGGCATGTCAGGTGCGACGGCGCTTTTACCCGTTGGCGTACGCGGGGCGAAGAAACCTTCCATTAGGCAGATACCTCACTTCCCAAGTTAAATTCTAAAAAGAATATCGCACAACGCTGAAATAAATGCTTGACATCCCAGATTTACAGGAGCACTCTATCCTAAAATCGTTCGTATCAGAACGATTAATCTAAGCCGTAAGGGGAGAAATATGGCTGGTTCAAGCAGTTCACTTGGCAAGGGCAAACTCGGGGTTTTTAGCATCGTATTCTTCGTAGTCGCCGCCTCAGCCCCATTGGTCGGAATGACCGGGGCAGTACCCGTAGCAATGGTCCTTGGAAATGGCGCAGCAACACCAGGTGCCTATTTGATGGCTGGAATTACACTTCTGATTTTCTCAGTTGGCTACGCAGCAATGAGTAATCATGTGACCAATACGGGAGCATTCTTCGCATTTGTGGGCCGCGGTCTTGGGGCTCGTGCTGGCGTTGCATCTTCATATGTTTCTTTGGTCGCCTACATCACTGTTCAATTAGCGATCTATGGCTTCTTTGGTCTGGTCATGAATTTAACTATGGCCGAATATGGAATCACTTTAGTGTGGTGGGCTTGGGCTCTTATCGCATGGGTTCTGGCAACGTTGCTTTCAATTCTAAGCGTTGATGTAGGTGCAAAGATTCTAGGTACATTACTTATCGTTGAATTGCTCTCACTTGTAACTGTAGCAATAGCTATTTTTGCAAAAGGTGGACCAGAACCAATTAATTTAGGAGCTTCCTTTAATCCTGCGAATATTTTTGCAGGTGGATTTACTGGTACTGCTGGTATAGCTCTCGCTTTTGCCTTTGCTTCATTTATTGGATTTGAATCGACTGCTATTTATGGAGAAGAATCAAAGAATCCGAAGAAAGATGTTCCAAAAGCAACTTACCTTGCAATTATTTTCATTTCGATTCTCTTCGCACTAGTTTCATTCGCGATGGTCGTCGGAATGGGCTCAAGCAAGGCTGTTGAAGGAGTGCTTGCTCGTTCCGGAGATCTAGCCGATCCTGCCGGAGTGCTCTTTAGCCTTGGCGGCGATTTTGTAGGAAGCGGGATCGTCGACCTTATGAAAATTTTGGTTCTTACTTCACTATTTGCAGGTTTACTTGCATTCCAAAATGCCGCATCTCGGTACTTCTTCGCGATGGGCCGCGCAGGTGTAATGCCAGGGAAATTATCAGAGACAAATTCTGCTGGCGCACCACAACGAGCATCATTGGTTACATCACTGATTGCCGGTGGCGTGATTGTGATTTTCGCAATTGGAGGACTAGATCCATATACGCAACTCTTCAGTTGGATGAGTGGTATTTCTGTGATCGCAATCGTTCTTGTAGAGATTTTGGTTTCTCTCGCCGTATTGCGATATTTCAGCACACAACCTAATTCCAATGTTTGGAAAACAAAGATTGCACCGGTTGCCTCGATAGCACTCTTGCTATTTAGCCTTTACCTATTAATGGCTCGATTTAACTTATTGGCTGGCACAGTGGCAGCCAACGTTGATCCTTCACTTCCTGAAAGCGCTTGGAAGCTTTCATCCTTGGGATGGTTCTTAGTTCTGGTGCCATTTATTGCTCTGGTCATCGGTTACGTTGTGGCAACTCTTTCAAAGAAGAATCACGAGTCTCTTAGCAAAGATTTTGCCTAA
>WLNU01000032.1 GCA_009699645.1 Actinomycetota bacterium
CCAACCTCCATTGCCTCTTTGGTGATGTCTACGCCAGCTAGTTCATAGAACTGATGCCACATCGATGGCAGGCGCTTCTTGATTATCTCTGCAGATATGCGCTTAGAAACATCTAAGAAAACTCCGCCGTGCTCTGAACCCCGACCAGATTTAACCTCGGTGTTAATGGCGCGTGCAACTTCATCGCGAGGCAATAGCTCTGGTGGGCGACGGTTGTTGTCCTGATCTACATACCAGCGATCTGCCTCTGCTTCATTATCAGCATACTTATCCTTAAATACATCTGGAATGTATTTAAACATGAAACGCTCACCGAGTGAGTTAGTTAAAACTCCACCTTCACCGCGAACGGATTCAGTTACCAAAATTCCGCGCACGGATGGTGGCCAAACCATTCCTGTTGGGTGGAACTGCAAAAACTCCATGTCAACAAGGTTTGCGCCGGCCTTTAATGCAAGTGCGTGCCCATCTCCTGTGCCCTCCCAAGAGTTCGATGTAATCTTAAAAGTCTTTCCAACGCCGCCAGTTGCAATAATTACAGTTGGTGCTTCAAATAAAACCTCTGCGCCAGTTTCACGCCAGTACCCGTATGCACCTGAAACTTTGCCATTCTCTTTTAGAATATCGGTGATAGTTAATTCGGCAAAGACTTTAATGTTGCTCTCCATTGAACCGTACTGCTCGCCATCTTTTTGCTGCAACGCAACGATCTTCTGCTGCATTGTGCGAATAAGTTCTAGACCTGTGCGATCCCCAACGTGTGCAAGGCGTGGATACTCATGTCCACCAAAGTTACGCTGTGAAATCTTTCCCTCTTTAGTGCGATCAAATAGAGCTCCCCATGTTTCAAGCTCCCAAATGCGATCTGGGGCCTCTTTTGCATGAAGCTCGGCCATACGAAAGTGACTAAGGAATTTGCCTCCACGCATTGTGTCGCGAAAATGCACCATCCAACTATCTTTCTCATTCACATTTCCCATTGATGCAGCAGCGCCACCTTCGGCCATAACGGTATGGGCCTTACCAAATAGGGATTTACAGATAATTGCTACTCGTAATCCTGATTCGCGTGCCTCAACGGCAGCGCGTAATCCCGCGCCTCCGGCACCAATTACAAGGACATCGTATGTATGGCGTTCTAGTGTCATAGTCGATTATCCCTTTAGAAGAAGTAGAAGTTAGTGATTGCACCGGATGCAACCGCACGGGTATAAATATCGGCACCTGCAACTCCAAAGAGTGAGATCCAAGCAAAAGTAGGGTGTTTGTGATTGAGCGCTGAGATAAATGTCCATGCCTTATAACGAACTGGATGTTTTGAGAAGTGCTTTAAACGTCCACCTACTGTGTGGCGACATGTGTGACAGGAGAGTGAGTACATCCATAACATTGATGTTGAAAATAGAAATACAAGGGTTCCAACGCTCATGTGGCCCCACTCTTTATCACCATTTCTAAAAGCCAAGATTGTGTCCCACGTTAAAATCACGTTAAAAATTAACCCGGCATAAAAAAACCAACGGTGGCTATTTTGCAAGATTAGTGGCGCGCGGGTTTCACCTGTGTATTTTGTGTGAGGTTCAGCGACAGCGCATGCAGGTGGTGACATCCAAAAAGCACGGTAGTAAGCCTTACGGTAGTAATAACAGGTCATGCGAAAGCCGAGAGGGAAGATTAATATAAATAAAGCTGGTGAGATCCCAATACCGAAATATTGATTATTAAAGGGTTGACCAAAGATAGCTAGGGCTGTTCCTGGTTCACATGATGTAGATAAACATGGTGAATAGAAAGGAGAGATTAAAGGCTCTGCAAAATAATACTTGTTCTCGAATGCACGAAAAGTTGCATAGATGACAAATGAGAAGAGAACGCCAAATGTAATCGCGGGTTGTAGCCACCACTTATCTGTTCGAAGCGTGCGCTTACTGATCTTTGCGCGCGTTGGTGAAAAAACACCTGACATTAAAAAGCCCCCTCGTAGTAAAACGTAAGGGTGATTCTCCTCTTGCCCTCTACGGCTGGCTATCTAAAAGTAGAGTAAAGGGCTATGAACTCAGCCACACACATCTGAGAAAAATGGCGGAGGGCGTGGGATTTGAACCCACGAAACTTTCGTTTGCCGGTTTTCAAGACCGGTGCACTCGGCCGCTATGCGAGCCCTCCGTGGGAGAGGTTACCCGAATTAAGCGCTATCGAAAAATCGGCTAGGTTTTAAGCGGGAAGATCTAAGAGCTCTTCTATGATCTTTGCAACACCGTCGGCTTCACATGCCTCTGCAACCGCTTTAGCAAATAGAGGTGCATCTGGGTGGCCATCTGACATTGCATATGAACGTGCTGTCCATTCAAGCATCGAGAAATCATTGGGGTTATCGCCAAATGAAACGCAATCCTTGGCTGTTAATCCAAGTCGCTGTGCCATTATTTCAAGTGATGTCCCCTTTGAAACATTCAGTGCTGAAATTTCTATCAATGAATCTCTTGAAGTTGAGTGGGTAACAGTTACAAGATTATGCAACTCTCGATGTGCGACCTCAACCATTTCATCGGAGGTAAATTCATGATTACTACATCTGCCTAAAATCTTTAAAGCTGGACGCTTCATAGCCTCTTCAATTTTTTCAACACCAATATTATCCATGCCTACATCCCACCTAGGGATATAGGCAATTTCTCGTTGATAGTGATCGTTGGACTCAACTGCAAATGACATCTCAGGCATTGCTATTCTCATTCGCCGAACAACTTCTAGTTGTTCATCAATTGGAATCATCCACTCTTCAAGAACTGTGTCATTCATTAAGTCGTACAACATCGCCCCATTGCAGCAAATTGCTGCACCAAATCCAAAGGCCTCGCGAATTTCACCCATCCAACGTGGCGGGCGACCGGTAACAAAGAAGACATGAACACCTAGATCACGTGCCCGTGTGAATACATCAATTGTGCGTTGTGAGATAACACCTTCATGAGAAACGATTGTGCCATCTAGATCTGTTGCGATTAATTTAGGACGTTTGCTCACACCAACTCAAATCGTTCCATACCTAAAAAAGGTTGCAGAGCTGCAGGAATATTCACTGTTCCATCTGCGTTTTGGTGATTCTCCAATATCGCAACAATCATGCGTGGAATTGCAACTAATGTTCCATTTAATGTTGCTACTGACTTTGTACCATCTGCATCTTTGTAGCGAATGTTTAAGCGGCGCGCCTGAAACTCTGTGCAGTTAGAGGTGCTCGTGACCTCGCGATAGGCGTTTTGTGTAGGAATCCACGCCTCTATGTCGAATTTACGGTTAGCACTTGAGCCCAAATCTCCCGATGCAACATCTATGACGCGATAAGGGATCTCCATCGCATTAAGGAAATCTTTCTCCCACTGCAATAAACGCTTGTGCTCTTCTTGGGCCTGATCTGGATGACAGAAGGAGAACATCTCCACTTTATCAAACTGGTGCACTCGGATAATTCCGCGAGTGTCTTTGCCATATGTTCCAGCCTCGCGACGAAAACATGACGAGTACCCGGCATATCGAATTGGAAGTTTTTCAACTGGAAGAATCTCATCCATATGAAAGGCTGCTAATGGAACTTCACTTGTTCCAACTAAATAAAGTCCATCTTTTTCTAGGTGGTAGACATTTTCGGCAGCTTGACCTAGAAACCCTGTGCCCTCCATCGCTGATGGATTTACTAATACAGGGGGTATTACTGGTGTAAACCCAGCCTTAAGTGCAGATGCAATCGCGTAATTAACAAGTGCAAACTCGAGCATCGCACCTGAACCAGTTAAATAATATGAGCGCGATCCTGCGACTTTTGCGCCGCGCTCGGTATCGATTGCACCTAAGAGTTTGCCTAGCTCAACATGATCCTTCGCCTCGAAATCAAACGTACGCGGTGTGCCAACATGTTCGATAACTACAAAATCCTCTTCCTTACCTATCGGTGCAGCGGGATCTAAAATATTAGATAGTTGCATTGCTAGATTTTTAGTTGCCTCCTCTAGCTCTGCGCGCTTGCTATCTGCATCCTTAACTCTATTGGCCAACGTTTTAGCATTTTCAAGAAGTGAGTTTTTCTCATCCCCTTTTGCGCTAGCCACGGCCTTAGATAATGTGTTTTGCTCTGCACGTAGTGTCTCGAATTCACTAAGAGCTACACGTCGAGCCTCATCGCTCTTTAAAACCTTATCGACGATCGTGACATCTTCACCGCGGCCTTTTTGTGATGCGCGCACCACATCTGGGTTATCGCGTAAAAATTTAATGTCGATCATTTGCCGGTCTTTTCTCTCGGGTATGAACCAAGGAAGCGGATGTCTTCACAGATCGCGCGTAATGCCTCGATCGTCTCCTTTACTGGGCTATCGGTCGAGTGGCCTACTGCATCAATAATGAAATGGTAATGGCCAAGCTCTAAACCTGTGGGACGGCTTTGAATAAAAGTTAGGTTTACGTTGCGCTTTGCGAATTCGGTCAAGATATCTAATAAGGCACCGGCGTGATCGATTCCGATAAAGACAGCCAACGATGTGCGATCAAAACCCGTTGCTTTAGGCAAGGCCCCTGGTTTAGATACCAAAACAAATCGAGTAACGGCGCCTACTGTGTCCCCGATATTGTCGGCGACAACTCGTAATCCATAATGAGCAGCCGCTACTGGCGCTGCGATGGCTGCATCGAATTCGCCCCGCCCAATCGCCTCTGCCGCAGCTGCCGTTGAAGCCGTTGCAATTAATTCGGCATTGGGGTAGTTCTGGGCGATAAATGCCCGGCACTGCGCTTCGGCATGTGGATGAGTTGCAATACGTCGGATATCAACCGAGCTGTCTTTGACCATAAGTGCAAATGAGACGGGCAAGGTAACTTCACCAACTATTGATAGAGGTGTTCCTGTTGCAAGCTCGTCAAGAGTGCGTGCCACAACGCCTTCAACTGAGTTTTCAATTGGTACTAATGCAAAGTGAGCCTTGCCTACGCGAACGGCATCTAATGCCGCAGTCACATTTGCGTAAGGGATTAAAGAGTCATTGGATGACGTAATCTTTTTAAGCGCCGCTTCGGTAAATGTTCCCTTTGGGCCAAGATATGCATATGTACTCACTTGCTAATGATACCCGAGCACCTTGCGTGCAAATGACGGATTATTTGTAATTAAAACCTCAACACCATTATCTGAACAAAAACGCATATCGTCGGCATCATCCACGGTCCACACAAAGAGTTTGCGGTGTTCGTGGGTTAGTTCAGGCTTAGAGCGCAGATATCCCACGCTTGGCCCTAGATACTGAGCTGAGGTAAATCTGCGCATGAGCCTATTAAATCGCTCCTCAAATAGGGCAACTGTTGGTTGTAGAGGATTGATCTTTCGAATATTTTCAAGGGCCAGCCATGAAAAAGACATAATCGTTATTTCAGCCACTGGATCCTCTTCGGAGATTAACTCCATAACTTTCTTTTCAACCGCACTGCCTGTTGGTACTGGGTGTTTAGTTTCAATCGCTAGCTCTTTTTTATTATCCCGAGCTAGTTCAAGAAGCTCCTCTAATAAAATAACCTCTGGGTAGTGTCGCTTAATCTGCATGTAGTTCATCTCGGCGATGCGCCCCGGGTAACTAGCCACCCTCTTCATATCGGCGTCATGCCAGAGGATTAACTGGTTATCTTTTGTAACGCGGACATCGCATTCAAAGCCATCTGCCCCATCATCGAGGGCACCCTTGTACGCACGCATGGTCATCTCAGGGAAATCTATCGATGCTCCTCGGTGCGCGTAAATCTTCATGATTAAAGATTAACAGGGGTTAGGCTTACCTCTTATGGGCGGCTTTTTCTTTGACAGCAGTGCGCGCTCAGCGTTGGGCTTAGTCCGAAGCGGTAATGAGGATTCGGCATTTGTCTCTGGCTCTTTAATTGCAGTTGCCGATGGAATGGGTGGGCATGCTGGAGGAGAGATCGCATCCAAGTTAGCGATTAAGACACTCCAATCACTCACACCAATGCTCACTGATACAACTATTGATCCTGACTCAACAGAGGATTTACTACTTAACTCACTTCATACAATCGACTCTGAAATTGGAGAGTATGCGCGCGAGGCGATAGAGCTGCGCGGAATGGGAACAACATTGACGGCGTTATTGGCCCACAATGACACGATTGCACTATTACATGTTGGAGATTCCCGTTGTTATCGTTTGCGTGGAAATACTTTCGAACAGTTAAGCAATGACCATACTGTGGTGCAAGAACTAATAAACCAAGGTGCAATTACTGCAACAGAGGCAGTGGATCACCCTCAACGCTCGGTTTTAACACAAGCTCTTATGGGCGATGGAAATATTGTCCCTCTTCTACAAATCTATGCGGCACAAGAAAATGATAGATATCTACTCTGTAGTGATGGTTTATCAGCAGTTCTCACAGAGAAAGAGATTAAAGCTCTTCTAAAAAAGAGTGATAAAGAGGCGGCGATAAAGGCCCTCATTGATGCTACGTATATTCAAGGGGCCCCAGATAACATCACGATAGTTATCGCCGATCTCACGCGCCAACAAGTGAATGCAAACGAAGTTTTAGGGGCGGCTCTGTGATTAACTCAATCTTAGGTGGACGCTACAAACTCGGCGAAATGATTGGTACTGGAGGAATGGCCGATGTTTATGTGGCCGAAGATACTCGTCTTGCCCGCCAGGTGGCGGTCAAAGTTTTACGCAGCGATTTAGCGCGTGATCCCTCTTTCGTGGCGCGTTTTAGAAAAGAGGCCTTTGCTGCAGCAGCATTAAACCACCCAGGCATCGTCGCAGTTTATGACTCTGGGGAAGAGCCAGCGCCATACATTGTTATGGAGCTTATCTCTGGGCACACTCTGCGCGAATTAATTTATAAAGGTGAGCGCGTTCCATTAAAGCGCGCCCTTGAAATCGGTGAGGGGATATTAGCTGCACTCGAATACTCGCATGAGCGCGGAATTGTGCACCGTGATATTAAGCCTGCAAACATCATGATTACCGATCAAGGTGATGTGAAGGTGATGGATTTTGGAATCGCTCGTGCACTCGCTGATTTAGGAGCAACGCTGACTAGCACCTGGAATATTGTTGGAACTGCGCAGTACTTATCTCCCGAACAGGCTTTAGGTGAGGTTGCAGATCTGCGGAGTGATATTTACTCCACTGGATGTCTACTCTATGAGGTTTTAACTGGTGCACCTCCATTTACTGGTGAGACTCCAGTATCGATCGCCTATCAACATGTCTCTGGTGTTCTTATCCCACCAAGCACACTCCAACCCGATCTACCTGTCGATATCGATATCGTTTTATCTGTTGCCTTAGCGAAAAAACCAGAGGATAGATATCAATCGGCCGGACTTATGCTCGATGATCTCTATAAAATTGGCGCAGGTCAGGTATTAACAACTAAAGCTCCCCGCGTGAAGATCTCGCGCCGTAAAGTATTAATCGCTGCGCTCTCATCGTTTATCGCTATCTCAATAATCGCAGCTGGGCTTATATTTACTAAGCCAGCTGTAGATTCAAATACTTTTCCGCAGATACCAAATGTTGTTGGCCTATCTCAAGGAGATGCGCAGGCGATGTTATCTGATTATGTTGTGACGATTGCACGAGCCCATGATGCGCGGATTCCAAAAGACCGTGTAGCAAGTCAGATTCCTCTTGCAACTACACGTGCGCAGAAGGGCTCGGGTGTTGTATTGACTATTTCAGATGGCCCTGGTGATGCGATTGTTCCTACTGGATTAATTGGGATGTCATTGATAGATGCACGTGCTGCCTTAGCCGCCGTTGGTTTATTAGTTGCACAGACTGAGGCAGTGCCATCTGATGAACCACTTGGCACGGTTTTGAAAGTTACTCCAGAGGTTGGATCGACAATCACAGCCGGCAGTGGGGTTATATTACAAATTGCCAGCGGTCAGGTTGAGGTCCCAGCCCTGATAGGTATCGATGCGATTCAAGCAAAAACAATTCTTGTACAAGTGGGTTTCTTAGTTAAAGAGGTAGAGGCATACGATGCAAATCAGCCTATAGGTGTTGTTATTAGACAGGCACCAGATGCTGGCACAACACAGACGATTGGTAAATCCGTAACAATTACAATTAATAAAGCGCCTTAAGCTTTAGTACCAATAACTGGTGAAAGCCCCACAGCTTTTTCGCGGGCAGTTTTATCACCGCACTCATATAACCAGTTAGCTAACATCGCATGTCCGTGTTCTGTTAGAACCGACTCTGGATGAAACTGAACACCTTCAATTGGTAGATTCCGGTGTCGAATCGACATCACAATCCCTGAATCTGTTTGACTTGTAATTTCAAGATCAGCACCGACCGTCTCTCGCTCAACACATAAAGAGTGATAGCGCGTTGCTGTAAATGGAGATGGCAGGCCTGTTAAAACTCCCTGGCCGCTATGGTGGACGAGTGATGTCTTTCCATGAAGTAGTTCGGGGGCGTGTGAAACTCTGGCACCAAATGCAACGCCTATCGCTTGATGTCCTAAGCAAACCCCAAATAGTGGAATCTTTTTCTGCGCGCAGTATGTAATCATTGCAATACTGACACCTGCTTTTTCCGGGGTTCCAGGCCCAGGAGAGATCAGTACGCCGTTGTAGTTGCTGGCCTCCTCTGGCTCTACTGCATCATTTCGAACCACAGTGCATTGGGCGCCTAACTGGCCTAAGTACTGCACCAAGTTAAAGACAAATGAGTCGTAGTTGTCGATAACGAGGATCTGTGTAGCCATAGGAGCATTCTTACCTCATGGTGTATCTTTCGCGTATGCCTAAATCAAAGCTCCGCAAAAAAGTCATCGACAAGCAGACCCACGAGGCGCAGGTTGTCGTTGATGCCCCACACGCCCCTCTGGAGAGTCCGGCCTGGCTTGCTCCGACGATGGTTGCGGGTTTTTTGATTGGTCTCTTCTGGATCGTGATTTTTTATGTCACCCAAACACAGTATCCAATCCCAGGAATCGGGGCGTGGAACATGATTATCGGCTTTAGCTTTATCGGCCTTGGCTTCTCTCTGGCTACTCGCTGGCGCTAGGCCCCTAATTACACTGGTGTAACTCTCTCCACATTGTGGGTAACCCTTGTGGATAAGTTTTAGCGCTTTTGTAAGAGGATCTGCGCGCTAATGAGACCGCCGATTAATCCACCCAGGTGGGCCTTCCAATCGACTCCACCTAAAACAAATCCAATCGCAAAGTTAATTCCAATAATCACATAGATAGATCGAACATCGGTTCCGATTCTCTTACCAACTATTGCAAGTGCTCCAAATAATCCAAAGACTGCCCCTGATGCACCGACAGAGTAACTCGATGCAGTAGCAAAGTAGGCCGATGTTAGGGAGCCAGTAAGGAGTGAGAAGAAAAAGATTATTAAGAGTTTATTTTTACCGAAGGCGGCCTCTAGTGGATTTCCTAAAATCATCAGCGCATACATATTAAATCCAAGGTGGAGTAAGCCTGCATGAGCAAGGGCAACTGTAAATAATCGATACCACTCGTTGCTTGCCTTTAGATAATCAAGGCTGGGTAAAACCAAGCGCATCTCTATTGATGGAATAACCATCTGCAGCAGATATGCACCGCATATAACTGCGATTAGGGAGTATGTTGCAGAACGCTTAAGCAATGGTGATGCTGTTGATCGTGATGTCGGTTGCTGGCTTATCTTGTGCACCAGTCTTAGCTTTCCCAATTGCATCTACTACTGCCTGGCTAGCCGAATCCTTGACCTCACCGAAGATTGAGTGCTTGCGGTTGAGCCATGTTGTTGGCGCAGTTGTAATAAAGAACTGTGAACCATTTGTTCCGGGTCCAGAGTTAGCCATAGCAAGGATGTATGGACGATCAAAGGTCAACTCTCCATGGAACTCATCTGCAAAGCGATAACCAGGACCGCCGGTGCCCTTACCTAGTGGATCTCCACCTTGAATCATGAAGCCATCAATAACGCGGTGAAAAATAGTGCCGTCATACAAGTTGGCATTTGTTTTCTCTCCAGTGTTTGGATTTGTCCACTCTTTTGCACCCGTTGCCAGTTCAACAAAGTTTGCAACTGTCTTTGGTGCATGGTTTGGGAATAGCTCAACGATAATGTCGCCGAGTGATGTGTGAAGGGTTGCCCTCGAAACAGTTTTAGCTAGTGTCATGTGGAGACCAGGGGAATCGAACCCCTAACCCCCGCCTTGCAAAGGCGGTGCTCTACCAATTGAGCTAGGTCCCCGTATTAGAACGGGTGGGCCTAGATGGACTCGAACCATCGACCTCTTCCTTATCAGGGAAGCGCTCTAAC
>WLNU01000033.1 GCA_009699645.1 Actinomycetota bacterium
ATCATGCAAGAAGTTGTTCGTTCTGGCAAAACCCTTCAAGAGCTCGCTGCAACTATGGTGCGCTTCCCACAAGTTTTAATAAATGTTAAAGATGTTAAAAAAGAAAAGCTTCAAGAATCAGCTGCAATCTCAACGGCAGTAAAGGCGGCCGAAGATCGGCTTGGAGATAGTGGGCGAGTTTTACTGCGAGCATCTGGTACAGAGGCCCTCATTAGAGTCATGGTTGAGGCTGCCAGTGATAGCCTTGCCGAAGAAGTTGCTCGACAACTTGCAGATATTGTAAAAAGCGAACTGGGGTAAGAGTCTATGTGCGGAATTGTGGGTTACAGTGGGCCACAATCTGCAGCTACGCCCCTGATTGAAGGTCTACGCCGACTTGAATACCGCGGTTATGACTCAGCAGGTATCGCACTGGGAACTCCGGAAAAGTTATTTATAAAGAAAAAAGCTGGCAAGCTCACAAACCTTGAAAACTCTTTAGATTCATCTCTTCCAATAGTTCACTCTGGAATCGGTCATACACGCTGGGCAACTCATGGCGGACCAACCGATGAGAACGCACATCCGCATGTAGATAACGAGGGCAAGCTCGCAATTATCCATAATGGAATTATTGAGAACTACTCAGAGCTGCGTAAAGAGCTTGAAACTCGAGGGCACAAGTTTTCATCTGAAACAGATACTGAATCAGTTGCACATTTACTCAGCGATCTTCGCAAGGAGCATCATGGAGATTTAGCGGCAGCGATGCGTGAGGCGGTAAAGGCACTTCGTGGCTCATTCACCCTTGTTGCAATTCACGCCGATGCCCCAGATATTGTCGTTGGCGTTCGCCGCAACTCTCCGCTCGTTGTCGGTCTTGGCGTGGGTGAGAACTTTATGGCCTCTGATGTCGCCGCCTTCATCGACTACACCAAGCGCGCTGTAGAGCTTGGTCAGGATGAAGTAGTAACTATTACGCCGACAACGGTTGTTATCACTGATCTGAATGGCCTCTTAGTAAAACCCAAAGAGTATGAAATCTCATGGGATGCAACGGCTGCACAAAAAGGTGGCTTCACGCACTTTATGCTCAAAGAGATCTTTGAGCAGCCTAAGGCAGTAGCAGATACCTTGATTGGTCGCTTGAGTGATAATAAGCAGATTGTTTTAGATGAGTTGCGAATGAGTGCCGATGAGATTCGATCATTAAAAAAGATAACTGTTATCGCATGCGGAACCGCTTATCACGCAGGAATGGTTGCGAAATACGCCATTGAAAAATGGGCAAAAATTCCCGTAGAGGTTGAGATTGCAAGTGAGTTTCGCTACCGAGACCCAATTATTGGCTCAGATACCTTAGTCATTGCGATATCCCAATCAGGTGAAACGATGGATACGTTGATGGCTGTGCGTCATGCTAAAGCGGCAGGTGCTCGCGTATTAGCGATCTGTAATACAAACTCCTCAACGATCCCACGTGAATCAGATGCCGTTCTCTACACCCATGCCGGTCCAGAAATCGCAGTAGCATCGACTAAGGCGCTGTTGACTCAGATGATTGCCGTTTACTTAATTGGCCTGCACTTAGCTCAAGTAAATGGATCACTTAAAGATACAGAAGTAGTAGAGCTCTATGCCGAACTTCTGGCACTTCCAGGCAAGATTGAACAGATTCTTGAAACCGTTGAACCATTACGTGAATTAACTCGCAGTTTTGCCGATAATAATATTGTCCTATTTCTAGGTAGAAATATTGGATATCCAGTTGCACTTGAAGGCGCCTTGAAGTTAAAGGAGCTTGCATATATTCACGCTGAAGGTTTTGCAGGTGGTGAGTTAAAGCATGGTCCCATCGCTTTGATTGATAAAGGCACACCAGTAATTGCAATTTTTCCGCCCGGCCACGAACACGCCCTCGATGAAAAGATGCAGAGCAATATTCAAGAGGTAAAGGCACGCGGTGCCCGTGTCATCGTGATTGCCCAAGAGGGTGCACACGTTGAAGGTGTCGAACACATCATTCGAATCCCGGTAGCACCTGCACTCTTTCAGCCAGTTCTTGCAACGGTTCCACTGCAAGTCTTTGCCTATGAGATGGCGGTTGCACGGGGAAATGATGTAGATCAGCCAAGAAATTTGGCTAAATCTGTCACGGTTGAATAAATGCGCAAAGTCCAGATGTTTCGCGCCCTTCGCTGGGCATCACTCTTGTTCCTTGGATTTCTTCTCGTTACCCAACAGGTTTTGAGTAATGGTCCACTCGTTAATTTCGATAATGATGTTAATCGCACCAACCGCCCACGCTTTGATGGCTTTTCTGGTTTTCTTTTAAGACGCCTTGATGATTTAGGTTTGCGCTGGTTGACTGCCACGGTTTTACTCCTTGCCGCTGCCTACATCGCATATAAATTTAAAACGTGGCGTCCACTTAATTTGGCAGTTCTTTCATTGCTAGCTCTCAATTTAGTTGTCGGGGTTTTTAAACTCTTTTTGGGTCGTACCAAACCCCGTGACGGTATCGATTTAATACATGCTGGGGGAATGTCATATCCAAGTGGTCATGCATCGAATGCAGTTCTATCATGGGGAATTTTGGCCTACTTGATTTATAGATATGCAAAGGTTGATAGATATCAGGGCCGCCTAGCTAGTGCAGGGGTTGTAACAATTTCATTAACTATTTGCATCGTCTCCCTGATTCGTCACACACATTGGTTTACCGATTTGCTGGGTGGCCTCTTTATCGGCAGTGCATTATTGGTCGCGGTCATCGCAGTAGATCGCTACGTTCCCTCTAAGAGCCAACTGCACTAGACTCAACGCCATGATTGATGGAATCGGCATTGATGTCGTCGATATCGAGCGCTTCACATCCTCACTGGAGCGAACACCTGGGTTACTTGAAAAACTTTTTACCCCCGCAGAGCGCACAAAGCCAGTTGCATCACTGGCAGCACGCTTTGCGGCAAAAGAAGCGCTGGCTAAAGCTTTGAGTGCAGGCAAGGGTTTGCCGTGGCACGATGCAGAAGTTGTTAATTTAGAGAGCGGAAAACCAGTATTTATCTTTCGCGGTGAAATCGCTGATTTAGTAGATGGCGCAGATGTTCACTTATCTCTCTCCCACGATGCTGGAATCGCATCGGCGATGGTCATAGTGGAGCGGTGATAATGGAGCACCGTGCCGAAGCCAGAATTGATCTTGCGGCGATCGCTGCAAATATTTCACACCTAAAAACAGTCAGCGGCGTGGATCTATTGGCTGTAGTAAAAGCCGATGCCTATGGTCATGGATTAATCGAAGTTGGTTTAGCAGTGGAAAAAAGCGGTGCTGACTGGTTAGGCGTTGCCTTACTAGAAGAGGCGATTGCACTGCGCACGCATGGAGTTCGTATTCCAATTCTTGCCTGGCTTGTATCACCAGGATCAGATTTTAGAGCTGCACACAATCATGATATTGATATTGCAGTCTCATCTATCGCCGCCTTTAAGGAAGTCGCTGCACTCAAATCACGTGTACGTATACATATTGAAGTTGATACTGGAATGACACGGGGCGGATTTTTAGATGAGTGGGATGAGTTCTTAACTTTAGATTTTTCACAGGTAGATGTCGTAGGCGTTTTCTCTCACTTTGCCCGCGCCGATGAACCTGGCGAGAGGCAGAATGCCGATCAACTCAATCGCTTTAATACAATGATTGCAGATCTTGCCGCCGTCGGGATCAATCCACCGATAAAGCATCTCTCTAACTCTGCAGCAACTCTTAAAAATCCTGATGCCACATTTAATTTAGTGCGAACTGGAATTGCGATGTATGGATTATCACCTGATATAAAAACTCTTGGTGATAGTAAGAGTTTAGCTTTGAAACCCGCTATGCAACTTCGGGCAAAGCTATATCTTGTAAAGAGAGTTCCTGCAGGATCAAAGGTTGGATATGGTGCAACGGCCGTTACATCAGAGCAGACCTATCTTGGAGTTGTTGCAATGGGATATGCCGATGGAATTCCACGGATTGCGCAGGGTGCCGGTGTCTTCTTCGATGGCAAACGTGCGCCGATAATTGGTCGAGTTTCAATGGATCAATTTGTAGTCGATCTCGGCGCCGCAACCACAGCCGTAGCAGGGGATTGGACCATCGTCTTTGGTGATGGATCTGGTGGTGAGTACACAGCCGATGACTGGGGCGCAGCATCTCAATCTATTAATTATGAAATTGTCACACGAATAGGTTCACGTGTCCCTAAAATCTACGCACCTCATCTCTACTAAAAATGCAGCACCCTACATCGAGAGAGTTAATGTCTCCCTCCTTTACTCTTAGCAAATGATTACAGTTGCAACGGCCGAAGATATGCATCAACTTGGCATGCAACTATCAGCCCATCTACGTGCAGGTGATCTCATTCTTATTAATGGCCCACTTGGCGCAGGTAAAACTGTACTAACTCAAGGCATCGGCAAAGGCCTAGGGATTTCAGATATCACATCGCCCACTTTTGTTATCTCTCGTGTACACAAAGCTGCTCTGCCCATTATTCACGTCGATGCCTATCGCTTACTCGATACCGCTAACCCAAGCCTTTACTTAGATGATTTAGATCTAGACATTAAAAACTCGGTCACAGTTATCGAATGGGGTGGGGCAGAATCTGCGGGCCTTAGTGAAGATCGTTTGGAAATTTTAATTGATAGAAGTGAAGATGTTAGAAGAGTTGATATCACATGTGTAGGTAAGCGCTGGGCGGGGTTTACATTATGAGCATCACATTAGTAATTGATACATCTACCTCACGTACTTCTGTCGGCATTATCAAAGATGGTGCATTGATCTGGAGTGGTTTTAAAGATGGAGCGACTGCTCATGGGCCTGCGCTTCCCGCACTTGTCCAAGAGGCAATCACAGGTCAAAGTATTGATGAGGTCGTTGTTGGTATGGGCCCTGGGCCTTTCACGGGTTTACGTATTGGTATTGCATTCGCGCACAGCTTCGCATTAGCACGCAATATTTCCGTACGCGGTGTTTGCTCACTTGATGCTATTGCAGCACAAGTAGATGAAAAGGATTTTATTGTCACGGTAGATGCGCGGCGCAAAGAGGTTTACTGGGCTCGCTATAAAGAGGGAGTTCGAGTAGGAAAACCAGCGGTTAATTTTCCATCAGAGGTTTCAGGGGCGCAGGTATATGCAGATCTCTACCCAAATCTATTAGCAATGGCTGGCTTGAGTGGCAACATCACAGAGCCGATTTATTTACGTCATCCAGATGCAGTTGCAACAGCGGATAGACCATGATTGCCTATCGCGTTGCCAATGCTTTTGACCTTCCTATCTTTGTTTCCCTCGATAAAGAGTTATTTCCGTATTCACCCTGGACCGCTGGCCAGTACAAAGAGGAGTTTTCTAGCCCTACCCGCCACTTCGTTGTGGCCCTTGATGAACAACACAGCATCATCGGATACGCCGGGGTATTTGCACCAGGTGCGACAGAGGCAGATATCTTGACGGTGGGAGTGGTTCCGGGCCACCGCGGAAAAGGCATTGCCAAAGCACTTATGGCCCTAATTACCGATTGGGCTTGTGGCCAAGGATCAACGGCAATGATGCTTGAGGTGAAGGCGGATAACGCCAGGGCAATCGGTTTGTATGAATCATTGGGGTATTTAAAACTCAATGTACGTAAGGATTATTTTGGTGCTGGCCTTGATGCCCAAGTAATGCGATTGGAGCTCTCATGAGCCAGCCAATTGTTTTAGGTATTGAAACATCCTGTGATGAGACCGCAGTTGGAATTGTTCGCGGGCGCACGTTATTGGCCAATGTCATCGCATCCAGTGTCGAAGAACATGCCCGCTTTGGCGGCGTTGTTCCAGAGATAGCAAGTCGTGCGCATTTAGAGGCGATGCAACCAACGATCACACAGGCGCTAAAAATTGCCAAGATTTCACTTGCCGATGTCGATGCCGTTGCAGTTACGGCAGGTCCTGGTTTAGTTGGCGCATTATTAGTCGGAGTAGGAGCAGCTACAGGATTAGCTCTTGGCTTAGATAAACCAATCTTTGCGCTCAATCACTTAGCGGCCCACATCAGTGTTGATGTATTAACACACTCTGAAAAATTAGAGCCAACAATCGCTTTACTCGTTAGCGGTGGTCACTCATCTCTTTTGCAAGTAGAAGACATCACAGGATCAATTATTAAACTCGGTGCAACGATGGATGATGCAGCCGGTGAGGCATTTGATAAAATCGCCCGTGTCATGAAGTTAGGCTTTCCTGGTGGACCTGCCATTGATTCACTTGCTAAAGATGGCAGTGCCACTGCAATTGATTTTCCGCGCGGCTTAACAACATCTAATGATTGGCAGGTTCGTTCATTTGATTTCTCATTCTCTGGATTAAAGACGGCAGTTGCCAGATATCTGGAGGCCACCCCTGATTATGCAAAGGCCAACGTTGCAGCATCTTTTCAAGAGGCGATCGTTGATGTCTTACTTCTTAAATCACTGGCAGCCTGTAAAGCAACGGGCATCGAGTCGCTACTCATCGCTGGGGGCGTGGCCGCTAACTCCCGTCTTCGCGCCCTGGCCGAGGAGCGCTGCGAGAAAGCAGGTATTCGCCTACGGATTCCTGCCCCAGGTCTATGTACCGATAACGGGGCGATGGTCGCAGCCCTTGGCTCCCTTATGGTCTCGGCCGGGCGCAGCCCCAGCCCAATCTCCTTTGACGCCGATTCCAACCTGCCAGTGGAGACCGTGAGCCTGAACTAGCCGATTTGCCGTTAGGAATACGCCCTAATACCCTTGGCGTTAGCACTCACGGGCCCACACTGCTAACGGGCCCGCACGAGGAAAACAACGCACAAGAGGAGCTATGTACATGGCAATTAAGCCACTAGAAGATCGCATCGTTATTAAGACAAACGAGGCTGAGACAACAACGGCATCAGGGCTAGTAATCCCAGATACAGCTAAAGAGAAGCCACAAGAGGGCGTAGTCATCGCCGTTGGACCAGGTCGCTTTGATGATGGCGTCCGCGTTCCAATGGATGTCAAAGTTGGAGACGTTGTTTTGTACAGCAAGTACGGCGGAACTGAAATCAAGCACGGCGGAGATGACCTCTTGGTGCTTTCAGCTCGCGAAATTCTCGCTGTAATCGAGAAGTAGATGGGAAAGTCCCTTCAATTCGATGACCACGCACGTCGTGCGATGGAGCGTGGCGTCAATATTCTTGCCGACACAGTCAAGGTAACCCTTGGGCCTAAGGGTCGCAACGTCGTTATCGCTAAATCATTCGGCGCCCCAATTATTACAAATGATGGTGTGACAATTGCTAAAGAGATTGAACTCTCTGACCCAGTTGAAAACATGGGCGCACAGTTAGTTAAAGAAGTAGCAACTAAGACCAACGATGTTGCCGGAGACGGAACAACGACTGCGACAGTCCTAGCCCAAGCAATGGTTAAAGAGGGTATCCGCAACTTAGCCGCTGGCGCACAGCCAATGGATATTAAAGCTGGAATCGAAGCTGCAGTTGCTGCAGTCTCTGAAAAACTTAGTGCACAGGCAACTCCAGTAAGTGGCAAGGCACAGATTGCAGATGTTGCAACTATCTCAGCCCAAGATCGCGCAATCGGAGATTTAATCTCAGAGGCCATGGATCGCGTCGGCAAAGATGGCGTCATTACTGTGGAAGAGGCATCAACTACAGGGCTAGATCTTGAGTTCACTGAGGGCATGCAGTTCGATAAGGGCTACATCTCTCCATACTTCGTAACCGATCAAGATCGTATGGAATCTATCCTTGAGGATGCATACGTGCTTATCTCGGCTGGAAAGATCTCGGCCTTAGCTGACCTACTTCCAATCCTTGAAAAGGTATCTGCCTCATCAAAGCCGCTATTAATAATCGCCGATGATATTGAGGGTGAAGCCCTTTCTACACTGGTTGTTAACCGCATGCGTGGAGTCTTTGCCTCTGTTGCCGTTAAGGCACCTGGCTTTGGCGATCGTCGCAAGGCGATGTTGCAAGATATTGCAACACTGACCGGTGGACAGGTTATTTCAGCAGAGGTTGGCATGAAGTTAGACGCTGCAACATTGGAAGATCTTGGCCGCGCACGTCGTATCGTGGTCTCAAAGGATGCAACAACAATCATCGAAGGCGCAGGAGATAAGGCGGCAGTTGCCGGCCGTGTCAATGAGCTGCGCAAAGAGATTGAAAACTCTGACTCTTCATGGGATAAAGAGAAGTTGCAAGAGCGTGTAGCAAAGCTTGCGGGCGGCGTCTGCGTTATTAAAGTTGGCGCACACACTGAAGTCGAACTCAATGAGAAGAAGCACCGCCTTGAAGATGCAATCTCTGCAACACGTGCAGCTGTTGAAGAGGGAATCGTCGTTGGCGGAGGCGCAGCACTTGTGCATGCAGCCGATGTTCTAGAGGGTGATCTTGGATTCACTGGCGATAAGGCAGTTGGAGTTCGCTTAGTTCGCAAAGCCTGCGATGAGCCACTTCGTTGGATCGCAGAGAATGCTGGACTTGAAGGCTACGTAGTAGTTGCAAAGGTTCGCGCGATGAAGGATAACGAAGGCTTTAACGCTGCAACTGATGTGTATGGCGATCTTGCAAAAGATGGTGTCATCGATCCAGTTAAGGTAACTCGTTCAGCACTTGCAAATGCTGCATCAATTGCTGCAATGTTTATTACAACTGAGGCAGTTGTATTCGAGCGTCCAGCAGATGCACCGGCAGATGCTGGTGGGGCTGGCCACTCACATGGCCCAGGCGGTCACTCGCACTAAAAGAAATTGGATGCGAAAACCCCCTACAGATTTCTCTGTAGGGGGTTTTCGCTGTCATTAACTCAGGAGGAGAGTTAAACCTTATGAGGCATGTGAAATATCTGGATCCCCATCGCGAGTAATTACTGACAAGCGATCATCTTCAGATAAACCGCCCCAGATTCCATAGGGCTCTTGAACTGCAAGTGCATGTGCACGACAGGCCAGCATTACCGGACAGCTTGCACAGATCGCCTTGGCGGTATTTTCGCGGTTGCGCCGACGTGGGCCCCGCTCTCCATCTGGATGAAAAAACATCTCAGCGGGCAGATCACGACAGGCACCTTGATACTGCCACTCCCATTCATCTGCAACGGGGCGGGGAAGTCGTGATAGTTCGGCCATATCTCCACAGTACAACCGCTTCACAAGTTGTTCAAGTATCGCGGGGTATGAGCCTGATTTTGAGCGTGTTTGGGGTGGTGAGTTAGCCCACTAAGCGCAACGATAGGCGCATGGCGATAGCCGAGGGGCATCTGAGCGTAGCGGCCGTTGCCCGTCTTCTTGGCCTTGCCCCTTCCACGCTGCGCACGTGGGATCGCCGCTATGGCCTTGGAGCATCGGGCCATGAGGCCGGATCGCATCGACGGTACTCCCCATCAGATGTGGCCAGGTTAATGATGATGCGCCGACTCATTGCAACGGGAGTTGCTCCGAATGAGGCGGCAGAAATAGCTATCAGCCATGAAGGTTTATTAAAAATTGAAAAGATTAGCTACGAGCACGCCTCACGCGAAGAATTGGTGAAGGCATTGTATAAAGCTGCATGTAATTTCGATAAGGTTTTTATTGAAAGTGAGATCTACAAAGATTTAGCTCAATATGGAGTCGACTCCACATGGTCACAAGTGATGAGCCCCCTGCTTATTTTAGTTGGAAAGCACTGGGAAGAGACTGGTAAAGGAGTTGATGTAGAGCATCTACTCACCGAAGTTCTAATACGAATTCTCCGTGATTGCGTTAAAGTGGTTAAGCAACCACTTAACTCTCGCCCTGTTCTTCTAGCGGCAGTTGGGGCCGAGCTTCACTCGCTGCCCTTACATGCCTTAGCTGCAGCACTTGCTGAGCGAAGAATAGAGACACATTTCTTAGGATCGCTAACACCGCTAGACGCTATCGCAGCAATGGTGAAGAAATCTGCACCTCCAGCGGTTTTTTTGTGGGCTCAGTTGAAAGAAAATGCTCTGCCTGAGTTTTTCCGAGAGTTACCAACTGTGCGACCAGCTCCGCGAATAGTTTTGGGTGGACCTGGTTGGGATCGCAAAGAGTGCAGCGGCGTTGCCATTGTTGATGATATTAC
>WLNU01000034.1 GCA_009699645.1 Actinomycetota bacterium
AAGTGATCGAGAACGTCATCGACGGTTATCGCACCTAGCAAGCGATTGTTGGCATCAACTACAGGTAGCGAGAGCATGTTGTAGCTTGCCAAGTGTGATGAAACCTCATGCAGAGATGCATCGGGCGTGACACCGCGAGAGTGCGTATCGACGATTGAGCCCAAAAGAGTCGAAGGTGGTTCGCGCAATAATCGTTGGTAATGCACTGTGCCAATAAAGCGTCCCGTAGGTGTTTCAAGTGGTTGACGGGCGATAAAAATCTGTGAAGCCAATGCCGGTGAAATCTCTTGCTGGCGCACTGCGGCAAGGGCATCGGCAACTGAGTAATCAGCGCTCATAACAATTGGTTCGGTCGTCATCATTCCGCCGGCTGAATAATCCTCATAGTTCATGAGTCTCAGAACATCCTCGGCATCCTCAGGCTCCATTAATTCGATGAGTGCTTCGGCGCGCTCCTGGCCGATCTCACGCAATAAATCGGCGGCATCATCTGGATCCATCTCACCTAAAACATCTGCAGCGCGCTCACCCTCGAGCTCGGCTAAGAGTGAAACACGGGCGTTTTCATCCATCTCTTCGAGTACATCGGCTAGTCGCTCATCGGCAAGTGCGCCTGCAACTTCAACTCGACGCTTAGGGGGTAAGTCCTGCAATACCGTAGCTAAATCTGCTGCACGCAAGTTGGCTAAAGTTAAAAGTAGATTTGCAACGCCTTGATTGTGTTCGGTGTGTGCAAAGCCGACTACTTCCTCCCAAGAAACGGTCGAAGTTGCCCCCTTACGGCGAAGCCCATGACCGGCGCGCATGATGTGTACTTTATTAATGAGCCAATCACCGCTCTGGTTTTGCTCCATTCCCATATCTTCAACCGTTACAACTTCATCGGATGCAATGAGAGTAATTGAACGATCGAGCATGTCACCTAGGACTAGAACCTCACCAGAACGTGTTTCATAGCGGCGCATATTAAGTAGACCAGTAATAACAACTGCTCCACTTTCAATGGATGTGACGCGGGTGATTGGTACAAATACTCGGCGGCGTAATGGAACTTCAACGACAAGACCTAAGACCCGGGGTGGAAGATTATTTGTGCGAAGGGTCGCAACAGCATCTCTCACCTTTCCTACGGGATCACCGTTAGGGTCAAAGACCGCAGTGCCTGCAAGACGGGCGAGAAATACTCGGTTAAGGAGATTGCCGCTCATGGGATAAGGGTACCTTTCTCTTATGGGTAGCGGCGAACAGTTAGAGAACGAGCAACATATTCGCGATAGTCATACAGCGATACCTGCACGCCCAGACCTCATTCGCCTTGGCGTGGGAATGATTGGGATTGGAACATCGGGGCCATTAATTGCCATGAGCGTTATGCCGATTCCGACATTGATTTTCTGGCGAAATTTAGGAGGCTCTCTATTAACGCTGCCCTTTGCCCTTCGTCATGGCATTAATCGCAATGGCTTGAAGTGGTCAGTAATTGCTGGAGCTCTTTTAGCAGCACACTTCATGGGTTTTTTTCTAGCAATGCGCTGGACAAGCGTTGCAGCTGGTACCGCACTCGTTGCATTACAGCCAATATTTGCCGCACTCTTTGTGAAAATGAGTGGCGGACATATTCCATCTAAGGTTTGGCTAGGCATGCTCGTAAGTTTTTCTGGCGTACTACTGATTTCTGGAGTGGATTTACAGATATCACTTCGATCTTTCTTGGGTGATATTGCTGCCCTTGTTTCAGCTGCCCTTGCAGCACTATATGTAATGGCCGGATCTAGGGCTCAAAGAACAATTGAAACCACTACATATACAAGTATCTGTTACTTCGTCTGCGCGATAACGGCGCTACCAATCACTCTTATATCTGGATCTTCACTCATAAATTTTAGCGCTCGTGAATGGTGGATTTTGCTCGGCCTAATCATTGGAGCACAAATTCTTGGCCACACAATGTTTAACGCGACGCTCAAACGTGTATCACCAGCCGTAGTTTCACTTATTATTTTCTTTGAAGTTCCGATTAGTTCAGTTCTAGCTGTATGGTGGCTTGGGCAAAAACCACCACTAGGAATTTTGCCCGGAATCGCACTTATTTTGATTGGCTGCATCTTGGTAGTTACTCGCACGCGCACTGCACAGGTAGAGAAAACTACATGATTGATTTACATACACACACAAACAAGAGTGATGGAACTGATAGCCCGCGAGAGCTGGTAAATAAAGCGATTTCATTAGGGATTACAGTTCTTGGCATTACCGATCACGATACGACGTCGAGTTGGGCCGAGGCGGCCGAAACTGTGCGGGGGAGTATCGGCCTTGCTTTAGGTAGTGAAATCTCATGCTTGACCAATGATGGAATTAGTGTGCACATGTTAGCTCTGCTCTTTAACGGCGAGCATAAAGAGATGCAGATAATGCTTGAAGAGACTCGTGATGGTCGTGTACCGCGCATGCGCAAGATGATTGAAAAGATGCGGCTAGCTGGGATTGATATTTCAATGGATGATGTCGAAGCTGCGCGTCCAGATGGTGCAGTTCTAGGGCGCCCTCACTTAGCCGACGCGCTTGTTAATAAAGGAATCATAAAATCGCGTGATGAGGCTTTTCAGGGAATGCTCAACAATGACTCTGCTTTTTACGTCTCTCATGCAGCACCCACCCCTGTCGATGCCATTGCCATGATCTGTGCCGCTGGGGGTGTTGCAGTCATTGCACATCCCTTTGCATCCCACAGAGGACAAACTCTTAAAGCAGCTGATTTTGCAGATTTAGTAGCGGCCGGCCTACATGGAATTGAGGTTGATCACCGTGATCAAAACCCTGATGAGCGTGCCATGCTACGAAATATCGCTAATGAATTGGGATTAGTAGTAACTGGTGCCAGCGACTATCACGGCAACGGTAAACTTAATTCACTAGGTGAATTTCAAACGGCTCCTGAGCAATGGGAAAAATTAGAGTCACTTGCAGATCAGCGACGGGTGGTACGGGCATGAAGGCACTCCAGATAAGCGCACTTACATTTTCAATTCAATCCTTTGTAACACTCTTTGTAATTATGGATCCACCAGGTGCCACACCCATATTTTTAGCACTCGTTGCCGATAAGACTCCTAAAGAGCGAAGAGTTCTAGCGATTAAAGCCGCGGCTGTTTCATTCTCAGTCATCACACTCTTTGCTTTATTTGGCCGCTTCATACTCAGCTATCTCAATATCTCTATGGCGGCACTGCAGGCAGCAGGAGCTTTGCTATTACTCTTGATCTCACTTGATTTATTAACTGGTGGCACAGGTGGTGGCAAAAGCAAGAGTTCAGACTCTAATGTTGCCCTAGTGCCACTTGGGACACCGTTGCTTGCCGGTCCTGGCGCAATCGTTGCAACGATGATCTTTGTGCAAAGCGCCGATACACCTACGCGAATTGTTGGATTAATTGCAGCTGTTGTTGGAGTTCATCTTGCTATCGCAGCTGCCTTAATGGCATCAACGACGATCTTAAAAGTCATAAAAGAGGCTGGAGTTACATTGGTAGCTCGTATCGCAGGTCTATTGCTTGCCGCGATCGCAGTGCAGATGCTTGTAGATGCGATACGGATTTTTGTCGCAGATTAGCTTTATTTAAACTTCTTAGTCCTTGTACGAGTTCGCTCAATCTTTTCCTTTGGTTGTGCGGCTTTGCGTGGGGCGGCATCTCTACGCGGTGTAGATGAGCCTTTACTCTCAACACGTACAACTGGCTTGGCTTTAACCATGCGGCCAGTTGAGCCAGTGGGAATGTTAAGAACCTCAAAGAGATGCGGCGATGATGAGTAAGTCTCTTCGGGCTCGGCCAATCCAAGTTCGAGAACTAGATTAATCATCTTCCAACGCGCGAGCTCGTCCCAATCAACAAATGTGACAGCGATTCCATCGGCGCCAGCACGTGCTGTGCGCCCAATACGGTGCACATAAGTTTTTTCATCCTCTGGACATTGATAGTTAATTACGTGAGTAATGCCTTCAATATCGATTCCACGTGCTGCGACATCGGTTGCAACAAGCACATCTGATTTACCGGCCTTGAAATCACCTAAAGCCTTTTCACGCGCGCCTTGGCCAAGATCGCCATGGATTGTGTCGGCCCTAAAGCCACGCTCAATAAGATCATCGGCCGTCTTTTGGCAGGTGCGCTTTGTACGACAGAAAACAATCGTCGGTCCACGCCCATTGGCCTGCAAAATGCGGGCGAGCATTTCAATCTTATCCATTGCATGTGCACGCAAAACGTGTTGCTCGATGCGGCTTACGACTGCGCCCTCATCTTCGCTATCTTGCGTGCGAATATGAATCGGCTGATTCATGAAGCGTCTGGCCAGAGCGATGATGTCGCCAGGCATGGTCGCTGAGAAAAGCATTGTCTGGGTGCGCTTTGGAGTATTTGCCAAAATCTTTTCAACATCGGGCAAGAAGCCAAGATCTAACATCTCATCGGCCTCATCTAAGACAAGACGTGAAACCTCTTTTAACTTTAACTGGCCCTGTCGAGAAAGATCTAATAATCGTCCTGGAGTTCCGACAACGATTTCAACGCCGGCTTGAAGAGCTTCGATCTGAGGTTCAAATGCGCGCCCACCATAAACGGCCAATGTACGAATTCCACGGTTGCTGGCTAGCTCTTCGATATCGCGTGTGACCTGTGTACATAATTCGCGTGTCGGAACAACGATTAAAACCTGTGGCATTCCCTTAGTTGCAAAATCTGCCCACTCGGGATCATGCGGGGCGATGACGCGTTCGATAACTGGAATTCCAAAGGCTAATGTTTTTCCTGTTCCAGTCTTTGCTTGACCAATCACATCACCATCACCAAGTGCGATGGGCAGAACCATCTCTTGAATTGCAAAGGGTGCGGTGAAGCCGTGTGCATGAAGGGCTTCAATAGTTTGGGGGCGAAGTGGAAGCTCGGCGAAAGTCAGTGACACGTTATGCAGCGCCGAAGCCGACGCGACGCGATGGGGATTCGCCGACTTCGACGAAGCCAATCTTGTCTGCCGGAACGATAATCTCATGGCCGCGAATATCGCTCAGCGTCAGCGGTTTGCCCGTTGTGAGAGCCTCGGTTACTGCGCTCTTAATATCAGTTGCACTCATTGCGCTCTCAAAAACGATGTCGCTAGCAACGCGAGTAACAGCGATGCGGACCTCTGATTTTACAGCGACTTCACTTTTCTTAACGCTCATAGGGTTAATCCTATCGGCCTTTAATTGCGTGGGAAACCTGAAATCCCTCTCCACATGAGGTTGTTGACCAGTTCTACTGCTTGTTCGCGAGTCAATGTGCTGTCTCGGTCTAACCAGTGGCGGGCTGTGACCTGGGAATAACCAACCATTCCAACTCCAAGGAACATCGCTGCATCTTTTGCAAGCCCGGTATCAAGTGCTATCACGGCACTTACTGCTGCTGCACAGTCGTATGTCATGCGATTGAGCCGCTCTCGCACAGATGGTTCCACACTCATATCACTCTCAAAAAGCAGTCTAAATGCCTCACCCTCTTTTTCAATGAAGGCAAAGTAAGCATCAACAGTTGCATGAACGCGATTTGCATTATCTGGAGTAGATGCAATCGCCTTTTGAATTTCAAATACAAGTGAGTCAATGTGTAGATCTAGTACAGCTAAATAGAGATCGAGCTTTGATGGGAAATGCTGATATAAAACTGGTTTACTGACATTTGCGCGATCGGCGATCTCATCCATAGCCGCAGAGTGATAACCAGCAGCGGTAAAGACCTCTAGGGCCGCCGAAAGCAGGAGCGCACGGCGCTCATCTCGCGGTAAGCGTGGCTTATTTGATTCATCTGCAGTGCTCATTAGCACAATCGTAGGGGGCTTTATATGTTTTGTGCCAATACTCTCCCATATAAAAACTAGCGACACAGGCGTGACTACGGCAGACTTACTACTCTATGAAAATTCCTCCGTTGGTAGATTCGATGCCCGTGCTAAGCACCGAAGAGTTGCGTCGATATAGCCGCCATACGGTTATTCCTCAGATCTCATCAAATGGTCAACAAAGGCTCAAAGGCGCCAGAGTGGTCTGTATCGGTGCAGGTGGTTTAGGGTCACCAATTTTAATGTATCTGGCTGCCGCAGGAGTTGGAACACTTGGCATTGTTGATTTTGATACGGTCAATGAATCAAATTTACAACGTCAGATTATTCACGGGCAGAGTGATATTGGCAGAAGTAAGACGGAGAGTGCAAAGAGACAGATTGCGCAGATAAATCCCTTTGTAGAAGTAGTCACACATGAAGTGCGTTTAGATAGATCTAATGTGATGGAGATATTTAAAGATTACGATCTAATTATTGATGGTACCGATAATTTTGCGACGCGATATTTGATTAACGATGCCTGCGTACTTTTAAAGAAACCATATATTTGGGGCTCTGTGCTTCGCTTCGATGGACAGGCAAGTGTTTTCTTCTCTGAGCATGGCCCTTGCTATCGCTGCCTTCATCCAGAGCCAGCGGCTGATACACCTAACTGCGCCGAAGCTGGAGTTTTAGGAGTGCTATGCGCATCGATTGCATCGATTCAAGCTACAGAGGCGATCAAACTCATCACCGGGATTGGCGAACCACTTATTGGTTCGCTCATGGTTTATGACGCACTAGCTATGAGTTATCGCAGCATCAAAGTTTCCAAAGATCCAGCCTGTGTGATCTGTGCAGATAATCCAACTCAACTAGGCCTACTCGAAGATTATGAGGCGTTTTGTGCACCAATTGTCCCATCGCAGATAAACGTCTTCGAACTCAAGGCGAAAATGGATAACGGAGATAATTTTATATTAGTAGATGTACGAGAACCATATGAGTTTGAAATCGCCCGTATCCCTGGCTCTGTTTTAATGCCACTATCTCAGTTCGTTGATGGCACTGCAATTGCACGATTGCCACGAGATAAGCAGATCATCATGCACTGCCACTTGGGTGTGCGATCTGCGACATCGCTATCTATAGTTAAAAATGCTGGCTTCATTGATGCAACACATGTTGAGGGCGGCATTCATGCTTGGGCTAAGCACATTGATCCAACATGTGCGGTGTATTAATGAGAGATTCATATACGGGTTATCGAATTCTCTTGGTGCATGCCCATCCCGATGATGAAACGATCAACAATGGCGCAACAATGGCTTTATACGCCGCGCGAGGTGCTCAGGTCACACTTGTTACCTGCACTCGGGGCGAAGAGGGTGAAGTCCTTGTTCCTGAACTCTCTCACCTTGCTAGCTCCAGAGATGATGGACTTGGCGCACACCGCGAAATCGAACTCACTAATGCCATGCGAGCCCTCGGCGTACAAGATCACCGCTTCCTCGGTAGTTTTCGAGATAGTGGAATGATGGAGACGCAGACTAATAATCGCCCCGATGTTTTTTGGCAGGCCGATCTCGATACCGCTGCACAGCTTTTGGTAAGAGTAATTGATGAGATTAAGCCTCATATTCTGATTACCTACGATGAGATTGGTGGCTATGGCCATCCCGATCACATAAAAGCCCATCTCGTAGCAATGCGAGCAGCAGAGCTTTCACAGTGGCAGATACAGAAGATTTATTGGAACACTATTCCAAAATCCGTTATCGCGGCGGGCATAGCGGCCATGAAGGAAGTTGGATCTGATTTCTTTGGTAGTGATAATGTCGATGAGATCCCATTTGCAAAAGATGATTCATTTGTAACAACTTTGATTGACGGTAATGAGTTCGTTAATGCCAAGATGGAAGCGATGGCGGCCCATGCAACCCAGATCGCACTCGATGGTCCATTTTTTGCTCTATCTAATAACTTAGGTCTTGCGATTTGGGGAGATGAGTACTACACGCTGGTGCGAGGTGAAAAATCAGCACCCTTTGATAGCAATGGCCGCGAGAGTGACTTAACTTCTGGAATCGCCCTCTAATGCCCTTTATTTACGCCGTTATTTTCGGTGGTGGCTTAGGTATCGGTTCGGTATTTTTGCATGCATCTCTGCCGCCATTTGGATTACTTTTAAGTTTTACCGCAACCTGTGCTGGAATCTGGAGTATCGGGCGTCTGTGGGGAGGGCGTAGTTTACGAATAATTGCGAGTTGCGTGTGGATGGCCGTTGTACTGCGTGCGGGTTTTCCTGGTGCAAGCAATGAGTATTTAATCGAAGGAACCGCCATCGGGATCTCACTTATTAATGGTGGTTTTTTAATCTTACTTCTTGCAATACTGCTTCCGGCTTAGCGCCAACTCCACTCTTGTCCATTTGCACTGTCGTTAATCTCTAGCCCGGTTGACTCTAACTCAGCTCGTAATGCATCACTATCGCTCCATCGCTTTTCTTTGCGAGCAGCCAAGCGCGCGCTCAAAAGCTTTTCTTGCTCCACCGAGATATTTTTACTTATTTCCCGTCGCGATAAATCTAAAGCCAAAACCTCGTCTGCGTACATAAATATAGCTCGCTTATCGGCATCTGAAATCTCATTGGTTTTTTCAACTGCACGGATTCGCTGAAGCGCACGGGGGGTATCTAGATCTTTTTCTATAGCATTGAGGAACTCTTGGTCTACTAATTTCTTGGGCGAATCTCCCCACTGTGCCATTTTTTTGCGCCACTTGCTCAGTGTCGTGTGTGCACTTTCTATAGCTTCCCATGTTAAATCCATTTGTGCACGGAATCGGTTTTCAAGAAAGCACAGCCTCAGCGCTAGTGGATCTAAGCCCCTTGCAACTACATCTGAAAGCAGCACGACATTTCCTGAGCTCTTTGACATCTTGCGTCCCTCAAATAAAAGATGCTCCCCATGCACCCATAAATCTACGGTTTCAGTGCCGATAGAGGCGTTGGACTGCGCCCGCTCATTCTCATGGTGAGGAAAGCGTAGGTCGATTCCACCGACATGAAGATCGACGTGATTGTCTAAGAACTCCATTGACATCGCCGAGCACTCAATGTGCCAACCGGGAAAGCCTGTGCCCCATGGTGAGTCCCACACCATCTCTGTGCGCAGCCCAGCGTTTTTCCATAGCGCCCAATCTGCGTGAAAACGCTTTCCACCTTCATCGCTATATTCGTAGTGATGACCGGGCTTGAGAGCATCTAAACGATTGCCACTAATCTGCCCATAACTTTCAAATGCTTGTGCATCGAAGTAGATCGAATTATCACTCCCAACGTAGGCAAAGCCCTTCGCAATTAAATCGGTAATCATTACAATCATTAAATCGATTGACTCGCTAGCACGGGGGTATTCATCGGCAACTATGACATTGAGTAGCCCAAGATCTTTATGGAACCTGGCTTCATACATCCGTGCAATATCAAATGGATCTTTTTTCTCAGCTGCAGCCTGCGAGAGCATTTTGTCCTCGCCAATCACATCTTCTGACATGTGACCAACATCGGTAATATTTTGAATAAGTCGGACAGTCCCACCAGATATCTCAATTGTTCGACGTATGAGATCTGAGAGAATAAAGGTGCGTAGATTGCCAACGTGAGCATCGCGATAGACGGTAGGACCGCAGCAGTACATGCTCGTTGTTGACCTAATTGATGAGAGCGCTTTAACCGTGCGGCTTGCGGTGTCATAGATTGAAAGTGTCATGGCGTGGCAATCACTTCTCGCCAGATAAAGATCTCATCATGAGCGAAGTCGATGAGTTGTCCATGCCGGTTACGTAGTGAGTGCGTGCTCTCTAAGATTCCGACAATGTCGCGGAAGCCTCCCTCTGGATCATGCAGGCGAATGGTGAGGCGTCTGCCAATTAAGGCTTCAAATTGCCCTTGGAGCTCGCTCGTCATGGCACAACGATAAACCTTTACTTCAATAATGTGCGCGAGATGGCCTATGCGATTAGAATCCTCTCAGTCCAATTCAAGAAAATCTGGAGGCAATACCGTGACGTACATAATCGCAGAGCCATGTGTCGATGTGAAAGATAAGTCCTGCATCGCAGAGTGTCCCGTGGACTGCATCTACGAAGGCTCGCGCATG
>WLNU01000035.1 GCA_009699645.1 Actinomycetota bacterium
AATTGCCATAATCCTTGGATCGATTCCATCAGAGTTTAAAGTAGTGATCGTTGGAGAAGATCCAAAGATTGAAAGCTCTCAATATCAATGCGTGCTTGAAGAGCCAATTGGCGGTGGGCCACTAGCAGGATTTAAAGCCGGCCTTGATGCATCTGAAAGCGAATTAGTCGCACTCATAGCAACGGATATGCCCTTTGCGAGCGGGTGGGTATTAAATCTTATTAACTCCATAAGAGCCCACGATGATGCTGTTATGTATGTGGATGCTAAAGGCTTTAAGCAGCCATTGGCTGCGGTGTATCGAAGTACATCAGTTAAAAGGGCTCTTGCAGTTATGGGCGAACTCCATGGTAAGTCGATGCGGGAGTTGGTCTCTCACCTAAATGTCCAAGAAATCGAAATGAGCCACGAGGTCGCACAGGCTCTGGTGGATATCGATACAGTTGCCGACCTAGAACAGGCGATCGCTTTTGCCGCAAAGGTAAAGGATAATTCAGCATTATGAGCGCACTTGTAGAGGGTAGTTGGGATGCTGCGCGCACTATTGCCGCTCACTCTTTTAATACTTTAACAGAGGAGATTATCGACGTAAGTCATGGAGTAGCGCGCACTCTTGCCAGTGATGCACATGCACTCTGTGATTTACCAACGTATGCAACCTCGGCAATGGATGGGTATGCAGTTGCAGGATTAGGTCCTTGGAGAATTATTGGCGAAGTAAAAACTGGCCTGCCGATGAAAGGGGCGTTAGCAGATGGAAGCGCAGTTGCAATTGCAACTGGTGGAGTTATTCCTGCTGGAACATTTGGCATCATTCGCTGGGAGATTGCGAAAGTAAATGAAGGCATCCTTAATGGTGAGGTTGTTGAGAATCAAGATATAAGGCCAGCGGCCCATGAGTGTAAGTCAGGGGATTTATTAGTTAAAGCTGGCGCTCTTTTAAATCCCGGGAAAATTGGCCTGCTATCTGCTGCCGGCTTAGATCACATACGAGTTGTTAGAAAACCTCGAGTGGCTCTGATTTTATTAGGCGATGAAATTCAATTAAAAGGTATTCCAGCTAATGGATTAATCCGAGATGCCTTAGGCCCACAACTACCGGGTTGGTTAGAAAAAATGGGCTGTGAAATTGTGGCCACCCAATATATTTCCGATGAGATTTCACATGTGGTCAAAGCCCTTAGTGATGCCTGCGCTCTGGCCGATATCGTTATTACAACTGGCGGTACTGCTCAAGGTCCGCGTGATTTTCTTCATGAAGCTCTCTCTCAAATTAATGCCAAGATACTTGTCGATACCGTTGCCGTGCGTCCAGGACATCCAATGCTCCTTGCACGAACTGATACCTGTGCAATTTTTGGCCTACCTGGCAACCCACAGTCTGCAATTGTTGCCCTGGTCTCACTCGGAGCACCAGTCATTGCATCGATGTTAGGACAAATCCAGCAGGAGTTGCCAACTGTTATAACTAGTAATGAGCTAACGGCGCCATCAGATTTCACGAGATTAATAATCGGAAATATTGTTAATGGAGAGTTTGAAGTAGGCCAATACTTGGGTTCGGCAATGCTGAGGGGCTTGGCGCATTCAACTGGCTTCGCAGTCGTTACTAAAGAGCTCACCGCTGCAGGTGAATCTGTGCGTTGGCTATCTCTGCCCTAAGGAATTAGACTCAACTGTATGAGTGATGGACTAACACATCTGAACAGTGCGGGTCAGGCCCATATGGTCGATGTTACTGGGCGCGAGATTACTGTGCGCATCGCCGAAACATCGGCCCAGGTAAATCTATCGGCCTCTGTTGTGGCGCTCTTGCGCGATGGTGCAACGCCAAAGGGTGATGTCTTATCTACAGCCCGCATTGCCGGGATCATGGCGGCTAAGAAAACGAGTGAATTAATTCCGCTATGTCATCCCATCGCGATTAATACAATAAGTATTGATTTAGCAATCACCGATTCAGGTGTTGCAATAAAAGCCCGTGTTATTACATCTGATCGCACAGGTGTTGAGATGGAGGCGCTCACTGCAGTCAGTGTTGCCGGCTTAACTATTATAGATATGGTCAAAGCCTTAGATCCAGCAGCCACTATTACCGATATTCGTATAGATTCAAAGTCCGGCGGTAAGAATGGTGATTGGAAGCGCGCGTGAATCAACGCAGTGCATTCATTATCACCGCTAGCAATCGTGCCTCTCAAGGTGTCTATGCAGATTTAAGCGGTGAGGCGTTAAAAGTTGGTCTGCATCAACTGGGATATAACGTGGGTGCACCGGTAATTGTTGCCGATGATGTCGAAGCTATCTCAGCCCAGATTATTCAAGCCCTTGCTAATAAAGCTCGTTTAATTATTACAACTGGCGGTACGGGTGTATCACCAATGGATGTAACACCTGAAGCCACCGCACCCTTTATCGAAAAACAAATTCCAGGATTCATGGAGGCATTTCGAGCTTATTCTCGGGAGAAAACCCCTACCTCAGATTTAACTCGCGGTTTAGCCGGTACAAATGCAGCTTCACTGATTATCAATCTTCCAGGCTCCCCGGGCGCCGTTCGAGATGGCTTAATTATTATTGAACGCTTAGCTGGGCACATTTTAGATCAGATTGATGGAGTAGATCACTGATGTCAGAGTTAATGCGTGCAGACGTTACAACCGATCTGATTTCTATCAATGCATTAAGTGCACTTGTTGCTGATGAGAGATGTGGGGCAGTTGTAACTTTTACTGGTGATGTGCGAAATCGCGATGGTGGCAAAGAGGTCTCATCACTTACATATGAGATTCACCCATCGGCCGGAGATAAAATTACTGAAATTACACAGGCCGTTATAAAGAATGCTGATGTAGTTAAAGTTGCCGTATCCCATCGTTATGGCGAAATTCCAATAGGGGAGACTGCCTTTGCTGTAGCGGTTTCAGCGGTACACAGAGAGAGTGCCTTTCAAACCTGTTCGGCATTAGTAGATCAGATTAAGGCCCAACTACCTATTTGGAAGCATCAAGTATTTAGCGATGGCACGGATGAATGGGTAAATACGGCTTAATTAACCGCCGGCAAAACGTGGAAGAACATCGACCACACTTCCATCACGCACCAAAACACTCTGATCATGGACTGCCACCGAGTCGAGTAGAAAACTACACTGTGAAACCACGTGGGCCAGCGCTGGATTTGATTCACAGGCTTGGGCGATGATTGATGAAAGAGGCGCAGATAGAAACGTAGCTGTATCAACGCCTGCAGCCGCGCGGGCCGATGCAAAGAATCGGAGTTCTACACCTTTATTCACATCATCATTGTATGGTTAAGCCATGCTCGAGTACATCTTGATATTCGCTGTCGGAATCCTCGTGGGTGCAATAAATGGAATGGCCGGCGGAGCATCGGTCATCTCATATCCAGTACTGCTTGCAACTGGAATGTCACCAGTGAATGCGGCGATATCTAACGCTCTTGGTGTCACACCGGCAAACTTTTTTGCCCTCATATCCGTGCGCCACCAGATTCGCGCCTATTTCCAGGAGTATAAAAAGCTCATCATCATCTCCATCATCGGTTCGAGCGTGGGGGCAGTTGCCTTATTAACGGTACCGCCGGGTGTATTTGAAAAGATGGTGCCTTTTCTACTTCTCTTTGCCAGCCTTTCATTTCTTATCAAGGCAAAGCCCGTCCGCAGTGCACGCCATGACCTGCTAGAGAAAATTGGGATCGCTGGAAGTGGGCTCTATTGCGGTTACTTTGGCCCGGGCCAAGGAGTGATGGTCATTGCAGTTCTGGCACGCGATATTCGCCGTGACCCTAAAACTCTTAATACTGCTAAAAACCTAATCGTTGGGTGGACCTCCTTAATCTCTAACATCATCTACATCTTTAGTGGCCGCGCAGACTGGCCCATTGTGATCGCACTGTTTCTAGGTGCCAGCATCGGTGGAACCGTTGGAGGGCGCTGGGCGGCGCGGATGCCCACAGCTGTGTATCGAGGCCTCATTCTCACCGTTGGTTTTGGCGCCTCAGCCTGGCTCTTTAAGAAGTACTACCTGGGATAAAAGCTAAGTCTGGGTGTATCAATTGGTATATCACTGATATATCATCAATGCCGTGAGCCAGGCCATCCACATCCTCAGTCGCCAAAGCACCTCCTTGTCAGAGGAGGCCTATAGCCGCATTCGCTCAATGATTATTACTTTAGAGCTGGTCCCTGGATCATTAATTAGCGAGAGTGAATTAATGTCCACGCTCGGCTTTGGCCGCACACCAATCCGTGAAGCTCTGCGCTCGCTGGCTAATGAGAAATTAGTCGAAGTTTATCCTCGTCGTGGAATGTTCGTATCCCGTGTAGATGTTCATAATCTTTCAGCGCTCTCTGAAACCCGAGCAGTCCTTGAGATTAAAGCTGCCGAACTAGCTGCCGAGCGCTCGACTTCTGCCGATCATGTGATTACTAAGGCCCTGATAGCCGAAATTAAAAACCTCAAAGGCAATGTAGATATGGCCACGCTAATAGGACTCGATCAGCGCATTCATCATCATATCTATCAATGCACACATAATGATTTTTTAGCATCGGCCTTAGATAACTACTACGCACATGCGCTGCGAATCTGGTTCTTAGCACTCAATCGCGTTGCCGGATTAACTGAGGCAATTATCGAACACCGTGCACTCCTTGAGGCTATTGCAAGCAGTGATTCAAAGGCTGCAGGCAAAGCAATGCGCGATCACATCGAAGGTTTTGAAGCATCGATTCGTAAATCTTTATAACCCACCACTAATAAGAACGAGGATAAGAACTATGAGTAAGTTACCTGCACAGGCAAAGTGCGTCGTTATCGGCGCAGGCATCGTCGGAAACGGCATGGTCTATCACCTTGCAAAACTGGGTTGGAAAGATATTGTGCAGATTGATAAGGGACCTCTGCCAAATCCTGGCGGCTCAACAGGACATGCATCTAATTTTATTTTTCCAGTCGATCACTCAAAAGAGATGACTGCAATAACAGCTGAAAGTATGCGTCAATATAAAGAGTTTGGCACATTTACCGAATCAGGTGGAATTGAAGTTGCACGCACACCAGAGCGTATGCAAGAGCTTGCACGCCGCATCACATCTGCCAAATCATGGGGCATCGATGGAGGCCGAATACTGACGCCTGCCCAGGTAAAAGAGCTGGTTCCCTACATCGACGAGAGCATCATTCTTGGCGGTTATTATCAGCCCACAGTAGGCGTTGTTGACTCACTTCGTACTGGAACATTGATGCGTGAAGAGGCTGCCAAAATGGGAGCAGCACAGTCATTTGCAAATATTGAAGTCTTGGACATTACCGTAGTTGATGGTCGAGTCACCGGTGTTGTCACAGATCAAGGCACCATATCTGCCGACTACGTTGTTATTGCAACTGGATGCTGGTCACCTAAGCTTGCAGCAATGGCAGGTGCGCATATTCCGCTGACTCCTGCAGTTCATCAGATGAAAGATATCGGTCCCGTTCCATTCTTTGCAGGGACAAAAGGTGATATCGAATGGCCAATCGTTCGCGATATGGATGTCTTTATGTATGAGCGCCAACATGGTACAGGTCTTGAAATTGGATCCTATGCTCACCGTCCGATTCTTTATACTCCAGATGATTTGCCATCAAATGCAACTGCAACATTGTCACCAACTGAGTTTGCTTTTACACAAGCAGATTTTGATATTCAAGATGAGCACTCATATGAGCTCATGCCATCAATTGTTGGTGATGAAAATGTCCGTGAAAAATATGCATGTAATGGAATTCTTTCTTACACCCCCGATGGAATGCCAATCCTTGGTGAGACCCCCGAGGTTAAAGGTTTATGGTCAGTTGCTGCAGTCTGGATTAAAGAGGGCCCAGGGACTTCAAAGTCTGTTGCAGAATGGATGGTGCTTGGAGATTCACACATTGATCTGCACTCATCCAATATTGCCCGCTTTCACGAGCATCAAAAGGCGCAGTTCCATATTAAAGCCCGTGTTGATGAGAGCTTTAATAAGACATATGGAATTGTGCATCCGCTAGAGCAGTACGCATCAAATCGCAATGTTCGCCTCTCTCCATTTTATGAGGCAGAGAAAGAGCTAGGTGCAGTCTTTTATGAGACAGCTGGCTGGGAACGACCATTTTGGTATGAATCAAATAAGAACCTGCTCGCAAAGTTTGGTGAGAAGGTAATGCCACGTAGCTCTGAATGGGAGGCGCGCTGGTGGTCACCGATTATCAATGCAGAGCACCTTCAAATGCGCGAAAGCGCCGGCATCGTCGACCTTTCGGCCTTTGCTATCTTTGATGTGAAGGGACCATCTGCATTAGCTGTAGTTCAAAAAGCAGCTCTGCGCCAGATGGATGTTGCAATCGGCCGTGTTGTCTACACACCAGTTCTGGGTCCTAACGGTGGCTTCAAATCAGACTTAACCATCATGCGCCTTGATACTCATCATTTCCGTGTAGTCACGGGTGGTGCACATGGAATGGCCGATAAGAAATGGTTTAGCGATCTACTTCCAGCAGATGGATCGGCGCAAATCTCTGACTTAACATCTAGCTATACAACAATTGGAATCTGGGGTCCTAAAGCCCGCGAGATTATTCAAGCCGTTACCAAGAACGATATGAACCATGAGGCATTTAAATTCAGTACTTGTAAAACTATTGAGGTAGGACCACTTCGCGTACTTGCATCACGTATCTCCTACGTCGGAGATTTGGGTTGGGAGTTCTATATCCCAATCGAACAGGGCGCAAAACTCTGGCAGATGTTATGGGAGAGCGGCAAAAAGCACGAGATGATTCCAGTTGGTATTGGTGTCTATGGAACAACTGGTCGACTTGAAAAATGCTACCGAGCATATGGCCCAGAGCTTGAAACAGAGTACACAGTGGTTGAGGCTGGAATGCAATCACCTAAGTTAAAAGAGGCCGACTTTATTGGTAAAGCAGCTCACATCAAGCATCGCAGTGAAAAGCCCGTCACGATGCTCTGCACTCTCTTTGTCGATGACCACACATCATCAACTGGTGAGAAGCGCTACATGATGGGTAACGAACCAATTCTAACTCTAGATAAGAAGCCGATAGTTGATGTGCATGGCCGTCGCTCTTACGTTACTAGTGCAGGATCGGCCCCATCACTCGGTAAGCACATTCTGATGTCGTATCTACCAACAGAGCTTGCCGTTGCTGGCAATAAGTTCATCGTTGAATACTTGGGGGAGCACTATCCATGTTCAATCGCTGAAGTAGGTGCTACATCTGTCTTTGACCCATCAAATGAACGGATTATGGCCTAATGGACATACTTGTCTGCTTAAAGCGCGTTCCCCTGGCAGGTGGAACTCTAATTCTGACCCCCGATGCACGCGATATCGAGACGAAGCATTTAGGTTTTGGTATTAGTCCGCATGAAGAAAACGCCGTTGAAGCCGGTGTTCAGCTAGTCGAACAGATGGGCGGCACTCTCACACTTTTGACTCTTGGACCAAGTGATGCTGAAGAGCAGTTACGCTCTCAATTAGCAATCGGTGCAACTCGTGCAGTTCTTATTGAGACCGATGGGCAAGAGTGGGATCCACAAGGCACAGCAGCTGCATTAGTCGATGCCATTAAAGCCGAGGAGACAAAGTTTGATTTGATTATCTTCGGTGCAGAGTCTGCCGATAGCGCCGGGTATCAGATTCATATACGTATGGCTCACGCACTTGGCCTACCTATCGTGACCAATGTGAAATCCATGAAGGTAGAGAACGGTACTGTTAGCTGTGATCGCGTCGTAGCAAATGGTCGAGAGCATTACGAAGCACCGCTACCAGCGATTATTACAGTCCGCGATGGTCTCAATATTCCACGTTATCCATCGGTCCCAGGTCGTATGCAGGCACGTAAAAAAACAGTTGAGATGAAAAAAACTGAGGCCAGAGTTCCAAAGCTTGAAAAAGTTACTCTCGCACTTGCACCATCTAAAGATAAAGGCGCAGAGATTCTAGGCAAAGGTGCAGATGCGGTACCGGCCTTAGTTGAAGTCTTAAAGCAGATTGGAGCTTTCTAATGATTCTAGTTTTACTCGATCATGATCGCGGAGAGATCGATCCACTCTCACTGCGTGCTCTGACTGCCGCCCGTAAGTTAAGTCAAGATGTCGAGGCGATAGTCATTGGTAGCGACGGCGCAGCACTTGCAACTATCGCTGGCGAATATGGCGCAAAGCTTTTACATGTTGCATCCCATGCTGCAATCACCGACTACACACCTATGGCCTCAGGCCGCGCCCTTAAAGAGTTAGTGGAAAAACTCAAGCCTGCTGCAGTATTAGCCGCTGGTAGTCCACGGGGAAACGAGCAGCTGGCCCACTTAGCCGCCTTTTTAGATATTCCAATGGCCGCTGAGTGTTCAGAGATTACATTGGGCTCACCGCATCATGTATTGCGTGCCAGGTGGGCCGGTAATCTCATTGAGTCGGCAAATGTTCATGCCGAACTCTTAGTTGCCACAGTTCTGAGTTTTTCAACAGAGCCTGTGTCGGTCAATGGCGCGCCAGCAACGCTTGCACAGTTCGAGCCAGCGCTAGAGCCTGCTGATTCGGTGGTAAAGATATTGAGCCGTGATGCTGGTGAAAGCAAGGGCGGAGTAACACTCAATGATGCAAAGGTAATCGTTTCAGGTGGTCGTGGTGTTGGTGGCCCAGATGGCTTCGGTAACTTAGAAGAGTTAGCTGCAATTCTAGGCGGAACTATAGGTTGCTCGCGCGTTGTCACAAGTTCGGGCTGGCGCCCACATGCCGAGCAGGTAGGACAGACCGGCACAAAAGTCGCACCTGATCTATATATCGCCGCCGGCATATCAGGTGCTATGCAACATATCGCTGGAATGAAGAACAGTAAAACGATCGTTGTGATCAATACTGATCCTGAGGCACCGATTCTACGTTATGCCGATTACGCAATTATCGGAGATTTACATCAAGTGATACCAGCACTTACAAGCGCCATACGTCAAGCCAAGGGATAAAAAATGTCAGATATCGAAATTGCACAAGCGGCAACTATGAAGCCAATCAACGATATTGGCGCATCCCTTGGTATCGATGTTGAACACCTTGAAGCCTACGGAAAATATAAGGCTAAAGTTAATCTCAAGTTTTTAACGGCGCTTCCAGAGCGCAAAGGCTCAAAGTTAATCTTAGTAACTGCAATTAGCCCAACACCTGCAGGTGAAGGAAAGACAACTACGACTGTGGGCTTAGGAGATGCGCTGCGCTATATCGGCAAGAGCGCAATGATTGCACTACGCGAACCATCGCTTGGTCCAGTTTTTGGAATGAAGGGCGGAGCAGCTGGGGGTGGCTATGCCCAGGTAGTTCCGATGGAGGATATCAACCTGCACTTCACGGGAGATTTTAACGCCATCGCCCTTGCAAATAACTTACTTGCAGCCCTTATTGATAACCACATACACCACGGCAATGAGCTAGCAATAGATATTCGTCGCGTCACATGGAAGCGCGTCATGGACATGAATGATCGTGCGCTGCGCGAGATTATTCAATCAATCGGTGGAGTTGGCAATGGTTACCCACGCAGTGATGGCTTTGATATCGTCGTTGCATCAGAGATTATGGCTATCTTCTGTCTGGCAACTTCGATTGAGGATCTCAAAGAAAAGATCGGCAAGATTGTCGTTGGATATAAGCGCGATAAGACTCCCGTGCTTGCTAGTGAACTTAATGCACAAGGTGCGATGACAGTTATTCTTAAAGATGCCTTTCAACCTAACTTAGTTCAAACGCTCGAGAACACTCCAGCATTTATCCATGGAGGGCCATTTGCCAATATTGCACATGGCTGTAACTCAGTCGTTGCAACAACCTCTGCGATGAAGTTAGCCGACTACGTTGTCACCGAGGCCGGCTTTGGCGCCGATCTTGGAGCTGAGAAGTTCATCGATATTAAGTGCCGTAAATCAGGGCTTCG